>CAZPWU010000001.1:0-8513 GCA_964590325.1 uncultured Anaerolineaceae bacterium
AAATTTCCATTGATCAAAGTAATCGGCACCAGCATCACCGTCGGACGGCCGTCGATGGTCAGCTCGACAGCCAGCCGCACCAGGCTGCCCTCCACCCGCCCGGTCTGCAACGTGAAAACGAGATCACGCGGGTTGTCTGCCACGTTGTGAACGAAGATAAAGAACTGCCCCTGGCGAGAGGGCAGCACCTGCCAGGATTCCGGTGCATACCAGCGCAGGTTGATGTTCGCCTGGACCTTATATTTATTCCTGACCCTCAGCCGGATCGTCTTAGGCGTGTTATCACGGATGGTCGGTGCATCGCCGTAGTCCACGCCGACATCGAAGAAGTCGAAGCGGAACAGCGGACCGTTGAGGTTGGCGTATAAGGTCTGCGCCAGGGGGCCGATCTTCAGGTCCTCCACCTGCAAACCGGACAGGTCCGTCGGCCCATCGTCGACGACGACCGGCGGCTTGAAGCGGGCGCTGACCTGGCGGGCAACCAGCTCGGTGCGGTCGGTCAGGTTATCGATATCCGCCGGGAGCTGGCCGCCGAAATAACCCAGCTCGCCCAGGTTCAGGCAGGCGGTCTTGATCTTGCGACCCACCGGCGCAATCCACTCTTCTGGGATGGCACCCAGGCCGTGCATGATGCCAAAAATGGAGCCGGCGGTGGCCCCGGTGCAGTCGGTATCCTCGCCACAGTTGACCGCCGTGCAGACCGTCCTGGCAAAGTCGCCCCCGCCGTACAGCAGTCCGATCAGCAGCATGCCGATGTTCGAGGGGACATCCCAGCCAAGCTTTCCCTCGGCAAACCCTTTCTGCTGGTCTTCAGCAGAGACATTGCGCGGATCGTTCCCGGCTGCACTGCCGCGGTACTTCTCCAACATAGTATTGCGCGCTTCTCTCCAAGATTGCCCATCCCGGTAGCACTCTGCAGCCAGGCGAACTGCCCCTGCCACAGCGCAAGTCTCGGGGATATAAGACAGGCCGACCTGGATCAAGGTCGGGATATCGTTAACAACGAAGGCCGCGCTTTCTAACGCAGCCATAAACACCTCCGCGTAAGTGCCCTCGCCGCTGCCATGATCGATGATAGCATCCTCATACGCGTACTGCGCCGCCAGGCGCGGATTGCCCGGCGCAACACAGGCCCAGATTTCGGAGCGGATGAACGAACCGCAGCTATCTTTATAGGGGTTGTTGACCGTCCCCGAGAGGGGCGGCAGCAGCCCGGCGCGCATGTTCACCTTGGCATTGCCGTACTCGGCCCAGTGCGGGGTCACGTAGAGCAGCCAGTACTCGCCCAGCACCTGGGCGTTGACCTCAACCCCCTGCTCTTCCATGGCGACCAGCCATAATAACTGGATATCGAGATCGTCGTTGGGCAGAGGCTCGCCATGCAGGTCCTGGGTGTAGAAACTGACGTTGTTGACCTGGCGCCGCCACTCAAACGGGGCTCCCAGCGTGCCGCCGATGTTCTTACCCATCCAGCAGCCTAAGACTTTATTGCGGTATTCCTGACGATTGAGGATCATAACTCACCTTTCAATTTAGAATAAAGCGAAGTGATGATCCCCCACCCCTTGATCCCCGCCCCCAGGGGCGGGGAAGTCTCCCCTGCCACCAGTGGGTGAAGAGGACGGGGGATGGGGGTATCCACCCTTAAAGGGTGATGGCGGTAGGGGAAATATCTGATGATTCACGCTTGATTTGATACATATCAAAGTCGCGCGCCACGACCGTATTGGGAAAGACGGCACTTGCCTCAGCCAGCACATCTTTCTCCCGGTAGCGCCGCGAGATATGGGTAAGGATGAGCTGCCGCACTCCAGCCCGGGCAGCCAGCTCGGCGGCCTGGCGCGCCGTCAGGTGGGCAAACCGGTGGGCCATTTCAGCTTCTTCCTCAAGGTAGGTGGCCTCGATCACCAGGGCGTCCGCAGCGTGGCAGATGTCCACCAGGTCCTCCGTGCGGCCCACATCGCCCACGTGTACCAGGCGGATACCCGGGCGTTCAAGGCCGAGCACCTCGTCGGGCTGGATGAGACGGCCATCCGGCAGCGTCACCGTCTGCCCATTCACCAGGTCACGCCGCCAGGGGCCGGGTGGGATCCCAAGTGCCTCGGCCCGTTCCGGTAGGAAAGGGCGGCGAGCTTTTTCCTCAAACAGGAAACCATAGCAATCCAGGCCACGATGCCAGACCTGGAAGGCTGTTACCGCGAAACTATCGCGCTCGAATAAACAACCCGGCTGGATTTCACGCAAATTCAGAGGCATGGGTGCGTTGGCTCCGCGCAGCACCACGTTATAAAGCAGGTCATGGATGCGGTCCAGCGCCCAACGCCCGGCGAAAATCTCCAGCTCATCGATCGTCTCCCAGCGCATGAATGTGGAGAGCAGCCCAGCCAGGCCCAGGATGTGGTCCAGGTGGCCATGGGTGATGAGGATGCGGTTCAGGCGCTTAAACCCCAGGCCCGATTGCAGGATCTGGCGCTGTGTGCCTTCGCCGCAGTCAACCAAAAAACGGTACTCGTCGTGCATGATCACCTGAGCCGTGAGGCCGCGGTGAATGGAGGGCGCTGACGCTGAGGTGCCGAGGAAGACAATTTCAAACAAGAATAAAGCCTTTCGTAAGGCGCGAGGAGTGATATGGGATATGAGAATTGTACCTCATCTTCAGAATCCAGGTAAAATGCCTCATTAGGAATTACCGAGGTAGATACCTTTACCACGGAAAATCCCAAAGACCGGGTAAAATACAAGAGTAATGCCAAAGCAGAATGGGGTATCTTCCTCGAACACAGAAAATCAGAACCGACCGGAGCCTGATGCCGATGCCAACAGCCCCGAGGATGCCCTGGCCCGGCTGGAGGCGATGTGCCTGATGGCCAACCTCGGGTTAGGCCTCAGCGAGATCCGGGGGCTGATCGCCGCCGCATTCCATTTGATCACCTACCAAAGCAGGCTGCCAGACGGTAAACGCCGGCTCATCCAGATCACGGAGCTCAGCGGTCTGGAGCACGACCGCTATGTGCTGCAACCGCTCATGCGCTTTACCCCCGATACGGATAAACTCAATTCAACCGGTGTTAAACCGGGATGGGAATAGCTCCTTATCCCTTAACCCCCTGCATCAAACTTGCCGCGCGCCGTCCGATCTCAACCGCAAAGTTGGTGCCGCGGTCCCACGGGTAGACCTGGCTCATGCTGGCGAAATAAAGGTCGGGGATGGGTGTCTGGATAGGGGGGATATTCCGAGAATGATCCACCAGCGGGACAGGTTGGGCGTAGGGTGTGCGGAACAGCCAGGTCTTGCGCACCCAATCGGGGGAAAACTTCGGGTTGAAGCGCGGCAAGACAGGCAAGAAGCGCGCCAGCAGCTCCTCCCAGCTCAGGCTGAAATACTCATGACCGGGTTCCAGGTAGTCACCGCAGTAAACAATGTGGTCACCGCCGTAATACTCCGGCGAGAGGAAGTTGGTGTGCTCCACCAGTGCCAGGAAGGGGTAACCGGCAGACTTGGGGATGTTGTACCAGTAGTAGCCCTCTTCGGAGAGCTGGTGCTTGAGCGCCAGCACCATCACCACTGCCCCCATGCTTTTGAGCTCCAGCAGACCCTTGAGATAATCCGGCGGCAGGGAGGGCGCCAGGCGGGTCAGCAGGGCCGGGGAGGTGGTCACCAGGCACTGGTCATATTCTAGTGGGCCGATCTTCGTCTCAAGCGTCAGTCCTCCATCAGGATTGGGTGAGATGCGCGCCACCGGCGCAGAGAGGTAAATCACCACGCCCAGCCGCCGCAGGGTATCGGCGAAACGGACCGAAAAGGCCTGGAAGCCGCCCTTGAAGGTGCCCAGGCGGGTGGTGCGCGCCTTGAGGCGCGCCCACATCCAGGCCATGTTGACCTGTCTGGCGTAGCGCTCGCCGAACTTGCCGACCATGAGCGGCTCCCACATCAGCTCATAGACGGTGTCGCCGGCCCATTGGCGCATCCAGGCGTCCACAGTCACTTTCTCCAGCCGGTGCCAGTTATTGGTCAGCTTCAGGAACAAGCCCACCAGACCAAAGCGCGCCTTGTTGATGCCCCAACCCAGCCCCGGGAACAGGATCGCCCGGGGGATCGAATCGAAGGGGTAAAACTTGCCTTTATAATGCATCACGGTGTAGGGGCGCGGAAAAAGCACTTGGTCCCGCCAGCCCAGCTCATCGATCAACCCCAGCATGTGGCGGTCGGTGGCGAACCAGTGGTGGTAAAACTTTTCCACCGTCCAGTCCCATTGCGCGTCTTTGAAACCGGCTGCCAGCCCGCCCACCTGGTCACTGGCCTCGTAAATCGTCACGGAATGTCCGCCACGCGCCAGGTCGTAGGCGGCTGCCATCCCCCCGATCCCTGCGCCGATAATGGCGATGTTCATCCTGCTATCACTCCTGCTCAACCTGCGACCCTGCAGGTTCAACGTTCATCTTTATACCGTCCCATGTCAGCTCCCCATGAAATCCCCTCGCGCGCCAGGTAATACGCCCCCAGGACGGTGATCGGCACCCACAAGGCCACGTGCAGCACCAGCGTGTACCCGGTCGCGACCGCCCGCACGACCCCATACGCGACCAGCGTCTCGATCCCCGGGGTGTCGAAAGTGCCTATGTAACCCGGCGCCGAAGGGATGGTGGTCGCCAGGTTGACGATACCGTTCATCAGCATCAGCGTAAAGAAGCTGACATGGAAAGGAAAGGCGTGCATCACAAACCAATACTTGCCCGTCTCGAGCAGCCAGATGACAACCGAGGTCACGAAGACCATCAAGACGTCAACCGGCGAGCGCAGCGATTCCAGGCCGCCCAGGAAGCGGTTCGACACGTCCAACACCTTGGCACGGTAGCGGCTCGGGATAAAATGCTCCACAAGCCAGCCGACCAGCCGCTCGGTCACTTTGGGAAACATGGCTGCCAGGAGGAAGACCAGCAAAGCGCCAAAGAAAGCCACGCTCCCCCCAATGGCGATAACCTGGATGCTGATTTTGATGCCCGCGATGGGGAGATTGACGCCGGTCAGGAGTGTCAGCTCAGACAGGTTGATGAAGATAAACGCCAGCATCACCACCCCGTCGAAGACGCGCTCCACGATGATCGTCGCCAGCGAGGCCGAGATGGCCACGCCCTCATGCCGTTTGAGCACCACCGCCCGCAGCACCTCACCGGCGCGTGCCGGGTAGATGTTGTTGCCCATATAGCCGATCGCCACGATGGGGAACATCTTCTGGGTGGGAATGGGTTTTAACGGCCTGAGCAGGTAATGCCAGCGCCAGGCGCGCGCCCACACCGCCAGGAAATAGACCCCGACCCCGGGCAGCAGCCACCAGTAATTGGCGGTTTTAAGGGTGATCCAAAAGGCTCCAAAATCCAACTTGCTCACAACCCGGTATAAAAACGCCAGGCTGATGAGCACCCCGAGCCAGAACTGCCAACGCTTCATAGCGCTCATTCTACCATGTCAGACGATAGCGAGCCGTGATCAAGCGTGTATAATTGCGCACATGAAAAGCCATCGCCTGGCTTTACTCCTTCTCGGTGCAATCCTCGTGATCGGTGTCGGGATCATGTTCCGATGGGGGACACCGCGTGTGAAGGCTGTCTACCCGGCACCGGGAGCCACCACCCTCCCCGCGGGCGTGCCCGTGCGCATCACCTTTTCCCGCCCCATGCAAGCCAGCTCCGTCACCGCACACCTGTCCACCGAGCCCACTCTAAACGGCAAATGGACCGAGCAAGCGGATACCCTGATCTTCACGCCCGGCCAGCCCTGGCCCAATGGGATCACGGTCACCGTACACCTGCGGGCTGGGGCGCGCTCAACCGGGATTATCGGGCTGCCCATGCTCAACGGATGGACATGGTCTTTCACTACCGAGAGACCGCGTTTGGCTTACCTGTGGCCCTCCAGCGGGCCCTCGGACATCTACGCCTTGGATCCAAATTCGGGCCAGGTCGAACGGCTGACCAACACCCAGGGAGTATTGGACTTCAGAATCAGTCCCGACGGGTTAACGATTTATTACAGCCTGAGCAACGCCGACGGCGGTGCCGACATTTACCACCTGGACCGCCTGGCCGCCACTGCAACCCTCGTCCTGGAATGCGCTCAGGCGACATGCCACGCTCCCCGGCTCTCCCCCAAAGGCGATTTCCTGGCCTACGAACGCATCCCGATGAGCCAGCCGGGGCAGATCGCCTTCCCTCAGGTCTGGCTGCTGCCTCTTCCACAAGGCGCACCAGTTCTCGCGGGCGACTCTGCTAACCAGACTCAATCCCCGCACTGGTCTGCTACAGGCCAGTTGGCCTATTATGACAAGACTCGCCAGGGGTTCGTCATCCAAGACTCTCACGGTGGAAAAGCCGATTTCTTCCCAAACCAGACCGGTGAAGGAGGGGACTGGTCTCCCGACGGGAAATTCTTCATCGCCCCGGAAATTTTTTATGTCCCGGTCGGCAGCGACCAGCCCACTGCAACCAGCCACCTGATCAGCTTCAACCGCCTGGATGGTAAAACTACAGACCTGACGAAGGACGATAACCTGGAAGATACCGGGCCAGCTTTTTCACCCGATGGTTCCAGCCTGGCCTTTGCCCGTAAATACCTGGACATCACACGCTGGACGCCCGGCCGCCAAATATGGCTCATGAAGGCAGATGGCAGCGGGGCCAGGCATCTGACAGATAACGCATTTGATAATCATTACGACTTTGCCTGGAGCCAGGACAGCCGCCGGCTGGCCTATGTGATTTCAAACCAGGCCAAGCCGACCGACCCTCCCGAACTCTGGCTGGTCAATGCCGACGGCAGCAACCCCGTCCAGTTGGTGATTGGAGGCTACGCACCCCAATGGATGCCCTGACCCCAAACAATCAAAAAGCGCCTGACTTTACATTAAATGACCTCGACGGTCACCCCCACCGTCTGGCAGACTACCAGGGCCGGATTGTGATCCTGAACTTCTGGTCGGCGGAATGTCCATGGGCCCAGGCGGTTGACCAGGAGCTGGCAGCGCATCTCGCAGAATGGGGGGAAACGGTCACCCTCCTGCCTGTCGCCAGCAACGCCAATGAACCCCTGACCTTGCTGGCAAGCGCCGCCCGCGAGCGCCGGCTGCCCCTGGTATTACACGATGCTGACCATCGAGTGGCTGACCTTTACGGGGCCCAGACGACCCCCGAATTTTTTGTAATTGACCCGAACGGGATCCTGTGTTATCACGGCGCATTTAACGACGTCACCTTCCGCCAACGCATTCCCACCCGCACTTACCTGCCCCAGGCCATCGCGGCCCTGCTCGCAGGTCGTCCCCCCGAGCCAGCCCAGACCAGCCCCTATGGATGTGCTATCGTCCGTCAGAATATAGCAGTTTAGGAATTACCGTGGTGGACAACCGGGCAATCTGGAGCAGGGGGATGGTAAAATTACCTCCTGGGAACACAAGGTCATCGATTTACGTCATATGGAGAGCATGGCTGTGGCTTGGCCGCGCTTGCCTTTGTCACGACTCGCTGAAAATCGAGTACAATCTAGTAAATTATCTACGTCTGACGGGCCTGAATCTGCTTTTATCTGACGAATTCGTTTGCCCACAAGCCACAGACTAAGGAAAAGGACATGAGCGAAAAAGGAACTGCCCAAAGTGTCATTGATTCCTACCGGCGGCGCCAACAACGGTCCAAAAGAGCACCCCTGATGGTTGGTATCGCTGCCTTGCTGCTGGTGGTCGGGGCTGCGATCATCATTTTCTGGCTATTTGACTCCAAGCCCAACATCCCCTTTCTCTCCCCCTCCACGGATACTCCCACAGCGACCGCGACTTCCACGGCGACGCGCACCGCCACGCCAACCAACACGGCGACCGTCACCGCGACTGAAGTCCCGCCCACGATAACACCCACTGCCACCACCACAGGCACACCCGCCAGCCCATTTATTTATGTGGTCAAGGAGGGTGATAACCTGACCCAGATCGCCGCCCTGTTCAACGTTGCCGACCCCTGCCTGATCATCCAGCTCAACTCGACCACGATCAACGCTAAAAAACCGATCATCTACGTCGGTCAGAACCTGCTGATCCCTCCGCCCGGCCTCTCTCGGCCGACGGCCACGCCCATCCCGGCAAGCTTCCGCGGGGTCATCGAATACACCGTCAACCCCGGCGAGGGCCTGCTGCAGATCGCCACGAAGTTTAACAGCACCCTCAATGCCATCCTGCAGCAGAACGGCCTGAAAACAACCGATGTACTACAGGCGTGCCAGGTCATCCTGATCCCCGTCAACATCGCCACGCCTGCCCCGACCTTTACACCCAAGCCCGCTGGCGGCACCCCGGGCGCGATCATGTCCCTGACGCCCGCACCTACCGCGACGGCGACGGCAACACCCTGAAAAGGGCGGGGTTTCCACCCGCCCTACCGAATGACTCATAAAAGCACTCGCATGTAAGCGGGTGCTTTTGTGTTTATTGAGGTTTGTCGACCCAAAAGCAAGATAGCCTATTGCC
>CAZPWU010000001.1:8613-24876 GCA_964590325.1 uncultured Anaerolineaceae bacterium
GGTGCTTTTGTGTTTATTGAGGTTTGTCGACCCAAAAGCAAGATAGCCTATTGCCCTAGCGGAGAGGCAACAAACCCTTGACATATCATATATAAAATATATAATGAAAATGATTTTCATTTTCATTAGCTATGATGACTCGTGTTGTTTCCATCTTCTTATTTATCAGCCTCACCCTCGGGCTGGCTGCCTGCCAATCTGCGGCTACCCCCTCCCCCCAGGCTGGCGTTCTACCCCTCAAGGTCCTGGCGGTCGAGACTTTCCTTGCCGACATCGCTCAGAACGTCGCCGGCGACCGGCTGAAAGTAGACGCGCTGATGCCGGTTGGCGCCGACCCCCACACCTTCGAGCCATCGCCGGGCGATGTAGCCAAAGTTATTGCCAGCGATGTGCTGATCGTCAACGGTGCTGGTTTTGAAGGGTTCCTGGATAAGCTGCTCAAGAATGCCGGGGGTAACCGGCGCATCATAACAACCTCAGCCGGCCTCACCAGCCGGACCCCACCGTCGGGTGAAGCGCCAGTCAGTGAGCCTGGGGGTGACCCGCACTTCTGGCTAAACCCAAATAATGTCATCCGCTACACCGAAAACATCCGTGATGGGCTGAGCCAGGCCGATCCGGGCGGAACAGCGGTTTACGCCAGCAACGCCGAGGCTTACATCGCCCAGCTCAAGGCGTTAGATGCCTGGATCGCCGACCAGGTCAAACAGATACCCGTTGAGCGCCGCATGCTGGTGACCAACCACGAGAGCCTCGGCTACTTCGCCGACCGCTACGGATTCAAGATTATCGGCACGATCGTCCCCAGCGTCAGTGATGACTCATCACCCTCCGCCGGGCAGCTGGCCCAGCTCGTCGACCGCATCAAAGCCACGGGCGCTCCAGCGATCTTCCTGGAGACCGGCACCAATCCACAGCTGGCCCGGCAGATCGCCCAGGAGACCGGCATCAAGGTGGTCACCGGCCTGTACACCCATTCGACGACCAGCTCCACAGGCCCCGCCCCGACCTACATAGCCATGATGAAGTATGATACTCAAGAGATTGTAAATGCGCTCAAGTAAAGGAGAGTTAAGAGTGGAGAGTCAAGAACCAGCACGTCTGGAATTTGAGCAGGTCACCGTCTCTTATAACGACCATCCTGCCCTGAGCGACCTCACCTTCCAGGTACCCCATGGGGCGCACGTAGCCGTCGTCGGGCCGAATGGGTCGGGGAAATCGACGCTGTTCAAGGCGCTGGTCGGCCTGCTGCCCATCCGCTCCGGGCGCATCCTGATCCACGGTCAGCCGCTGGGAGACCACAAGGACTGCGTGGCCTACGTGCCGCAGCGCGAGGAAGTGGACTGGCGTTTCCCAGTGACCGTCGAAGACGTGGTGCTGATGGGGCGCTTCGGTCGCCTGGGCTGGCTGAAACCTCCCACCCAGCAGGACCGCGCCGTGGTGAGGCGCAGCCTGGCGCAGATGGGCATCTCCAGGCTGGCGCACCGCCCGATCAGCGAGCTTTCCGGCGGGCAGCAGCAGCGCGTCTTCATGGCGCGCGCCCTGGCTCAGGAGCCGCACATCCTGCTCATGGACGAGCCTTTCACCGGTGTGGACATTGCCACGCAAGACGCCACCCTGGAGCTGCTCAGCCAGCTCAAAGAACAACAGGTGACGATCATCGTCTCGACCCACGACCTGAGCCTGGCGACCGGGCATTTCGATCAGGTCCTGCTGCTCAACCACCGCCTGATCGCCTATGGCCCACCGGCGCAGGTGATCACGACCCAGGCGTTGAGCGAGGCGTTTGGCGGGAGGATCCTGATCCTGCCGGGAGGTGGGGTGGTCGTGGACGACTGCTGCCGCCCGGAGGAGACAGGATCAGGTGAGGTAGTCGCTAAGAGGATATAAAGGGATGATCAACTGGCTTCTACAACCTCTGACCTACGGCTTCATGCAGCGCGGCCTGCTGGCCTCCCTGATGGTGGGTGTGCTGTGCGCCGTGATCGGCTGCTATGTGGTGCTGCGCTCGATGGCTTTTATGGGCGATGCGCTGGCGCATGCCATCCTGCCAGGGGTCGCCGTCGCCTATCTGCTCAATGGCAACCTGCTGATCGGCGCGCTGGTAGCGGCGGTACTCGTCGCGCTGGGGATCGGTTTCTTCACGCGCCAGGGGGCTTTAAAAGAGGACACTGCCATCGGGATCCTGTTCGCCGCAGCCCTAGCCCTGGGCGTTGCGCTGATCAGCACCATCAAAACCTATGCGGTTGACCTGACCCACATCCTGTTCGGCAACATCCTGGGCGTCAGCGTCGGTGACCTGTGGCTGACCGGTGGCCTGGGAGTCCTGGTGCTGCTGACCATCCTGTTGCTCTATAAAGAGGTCATGGTGATCTCTTTTGACCCGGTTTTGGCTGCTACCCTGCGCCTGCCGTTGGAATGGTTGCGCAACCTCATGCTGATCTTGCTGGCACTGACGGTGGTCGTCTCGCTGCAGACGGTCGGCGTTGGGCTGGTGGCAGCCATGCTGGTGACACCCGGCGCAACCGCCTACCTGCTCACCCGGCGCCTGCCAACGATGATGGCTGTCGCAGCGGCAATCGGGGCTTTTTCCAGCCTCGCTGGACTTTATCTGAGCTTCTATGCCAACATCGCCTCGGGCGCAGCCATCGTGCTGGTCGCCACCGCCGTCTTCATGCTGGTCTATCTGCTGGCCCCAAAACGAGGCGTGCTGTGGCATGCCCTCTCTGGTAACGCATGAACCTGCCTGATCCCACACCCGATTGGTTGACGCGCCTGCAAGAGAACGGCTACCGCCTGACGGCACCCCGCCAGGCAGTCGTCGAGATCATAGCGACAAGCCAGCATCTCCTGACCCCCTACGCCGTCTTCGAACGGGCACGCGCCCGCGCCCCTAAACTGGGGCTGGTGACCGTCTACCGCACGGTGGAAAAGCTGGAAGAGTTGGGGTTAATCCAACGGGTACACCAGCCCTCCGGCTGCCATGCCTTTGTAGCGGCTTTCGCAGGCCACCAGCACCTGCTCATCTGCCAGGACTGCGGCCGGGTAGAATATTTCAGCGGTGATAAACTCGAGGCGCTCATGTCGCACGTCGGCAGCGAGAGCGGCTACCACATCCAGGACCATTGGCTGCAGTTATTCGGGGTGTGCGCGGGTTGCCAGATTGCAGGGAATAGTGGACACCCCCATCCCCCGGCCCCTTCCCCCACCGTCGGAAGGGGAGAATAAACCCCGCCCCTGGGGGCGGGAATAAAGGGGTGGAGGTTATTTTAATGCCTCACTGACTTGCTGGACACGCGCCAGGATGTCGGCGGCCTCCGCCTCACCCGCAATGTGCACCAACCCATTCCCATCCACGTGGGTGGGAATGAACTCATATCCCGCATAACGCTTTCCCTCGAAGGTCACCCGCAAAATCACCCCCTGCTGGTGGTCGAGTGCCCAGGTCTGGTCGAAGACGAAGTTCCCCAGGCCGTAAAAAACCCGGGTCCCCTTGATCTCCTGCACCGCCTGGACAACATGAGTGTGGTTGCCTACTACCAGGTCTGCCCCGGCATCAACAGCCACCTGGGCGAAGTGCAGCTCATATTCATTGGGGTTGGGGGAATCCTCCGGGCCCCAATGAGGCATAGCGATGACCACGTCCGAGGCCTGGCGAGCCGCGGCGATCGCCGTTCGAAGGTTCTCATCATTCAGCACCGGAATCCCCGGAGTGTCGGCGGTGGCAAAGGTCATCGGCTCGATCTGGCCCAGCGAAACGATCCCGAAGCGCACACCCTTCACCGTCACCACGACTGGCTGCATGGCGTCCGCCAGATTATTCCCGGCCCCCACAGGTATAATCCCCACCCGGCGCAGGTTATCCAGCGTATCGAAAAAAGCGCGGTCGCCGCAGTCCCCGATACCGCAGTTCTTGATGTGGTTTGTCGCCACGCTCATCACGTCAAACCCGGCGCGCGCCAGCGCATCGGCATTGTTTGAGCTGCCTACCAGCACGTATGTGAAGATACAGCCGGTGTGAGGCGGATAATCGCTGAGCGTGGCGTTGAGTGTGCCCACCGCCAGGTCAGCCTGGCTGATCAGTGTGCGCACTTCATCATAGATGTAATCGGCCTCACCACGAGCATCGATGGCAGCCTGTACACAGCGCGCTGGCACGATCACACCCGTGAAGAGCAGCGTAATACGTTGCACAACCATCGGGGTAGCGGAGAGGGTTGGGAGCGGGGTGGGTGATGGCGAGGGAGTCGGAGAGGCCGGGATCGGGAGGAATGGGGTGCGGGTCGAGGTGGCATCAGGCGGTACCTGGACCAGGTGGCTGACTGGGGCAGGGGTAACCAGCGCCGTATCTGTCGGACGGCTGCTGGATTGAGGCTGGCAGGCACTGGCGAGAAAAAGGACGATGAGGAGAAAGGGGATAAGACGAGGCATAAGACAGGGGTGGTGATCAGTGGACAGTGAGCAGTATATCCCTGTAGGGGTCAGGTTTCCTGATCCAGGGCGGCGTGGATTTCATACAGGACGCCGATATCTCTTTCAACGCCAGCGGCCTCCCCCAGGGTTTGCCGGGCTGCTCCACCACCGATGCACCCGAGCGCCCAGGCAGCGTGGCCGCGCACCAGCGGTTCGGGGTCGTGGAGCAGCGCCTGGGCCAGTGCAGGCACAACAGTCGGCGAATGGGAATTGCCGATGGCCACAGCCACATTGCGCAAATATCCCCGCCGTTTGGTCCGTTGGATGGGACTGCCCTTTAATTTTCGGTTGAACTCCATCGGGGTGAGCAATATTTCCGATATCAGGTTCGGATGAGGCACGCCCGACCGCGGACCAAAAGCCGGGTCGCCCCAGGGCACGGCGAAGCGCTTGTTCCAGGGGCAGACTTCCTGGCAGATGTCGCAGCCGAAGACCCAATCGCCCATCTGGGGGCGCAGATCGGAAGGGATGGGGCCTTTAAGCTCAATCGTCAGGTATGAAATACAGCGGGTTGCATCCAGTGTCCGACCAGGCAGGATACACCCCGTGGGGCAGGTCTCCAGGCAGCGCGTGCAGGCACCGCAGAAATCGGGGGCGAACGGCGGGTCGGGCTCCAGCTCCACTCCCAATAAAATCTCCGCCAGCAGGAAGTACGACCCCAGCCGGGGATGAATCAGGCAGGTGTTCTTGCCGATCCAGCCCAGGCCAGCGCGCTGGGCCAGATCGCGCTCCAGGACAGGACCTGTGTCCGTGTACCAGCGATTCGGAATTGTGTGACCAACCTGGGCGTTGATGAATTCGACTAACACCTGCAGGCGCCGCGGCAAGATGCCGTGATAATCGTCACCCCAGGCATAAGAAGCAATGCGCCCCTGAACGGGTCCCTCACCCCTTTTTAGACTATTTTGATTTGGAGCCGGGTAGCGTATCCCCAGGACCAGGATCGAGTGGCATTCGGGCAGGATCACACGCGGGTCGGCCCGGCGTTGGCAGGCTCGGTCGGTCGCCAGGTACCCCATCTCCCCATGCCGTCCCGCCTCCAGCCAGCGTTCGTAGACATCGAAATGGGGCGGTGGGTCGGGTGTGGCGATGCCAACCAATTGGAACCCCAGGCGCCTGGCTTCCAGTTTGACCGCTTGAGTAAGAGACATCAACGATATACTATTAACCCAAGGACGGCTGCGCCTAAAATAATGAGGACGGGATTGATCTTCGTTAGTGTCAGCAGCCCGAAAGCAGCAATCGCAATTAAAACTTTATCCCAACTTTGCAATAAAGCTGTACCCCAACTGAGGGTCTTGACCCCGAAGACGGTCCTGCTCATGTCATAAGCTGTCCAGAGCAGCAAGCCGACCACCACCGGGCGTACAGCCTTGAGCATGGATTGAATAACCGGGCTGCCTTTGATGGTAAAGAAGTAGACCACCATCACCAGCATCAGCAGGGTGGTCGGCAGGACCGTCCCCGTCGCAGCCACGGTTGCGCCAGCGACGCCAGCCAGCTTATAGCCGACATAAGCGGAGACCTGGGGGGCAATCGGACCGGGGAGCGCGTTTCCAAGGGCAACAGCGTCGGCAAACTCGTCTGGGGTGACCCAGCCAGCCGCGGTCGTCTCGCGCTGCATTAAGGCCAGGGAGGCCGGTCCGCCGCCCCATGAAAAGAGTGCCACGCGAGTGAAGAGAATAAATATTTGCCAAAGCAGCATCGTTAATCTCCATTCTTCAGAGATACAGGAATAACTGCTGAAGGTAAAATCCCTCGGGAGCATGATTATCCATCAGAGGCCCTCCGGTTTCCTTTCATGCCACGTGGTCACCCGCTGGTAGGCATGGGCGGCCCGGAAGAGGACCTCCTCACGGAAATGCGGTCCCATCAGCTGCATCCCGACCGGCAGCCCGCGGCTGTCAAACCCCACCGGGAAGGCCAACCCCGGTACACCCGCCAGGTTGGCCGGCAGCGTAAAGACATCTTCCAGGTACATCGCCAGCGGATCGTCAGAGTGTTCGCCGATGCGGAAAGCCGTCGTCGGAGCCACCGGAGCAGCGATCACATCCACGCCTTTGAAGGCTGCCTCAAAATCCCCTTTAATAAGCGTGCGCACTTTTTGGGCCTGCCCATAATAGGCATCATAATAGCCGGCTGAGAGCGCATATGTACCCAGCATAATGCGCCGCTTGACCTCGGCACCGAACTTCGCACCGCGCGTCTGGCGAAAGATATCCCACATTGCTTCGGCAGGCACGCGCGGCCCAAAGCGAATGCCATCATAACGGGCCAGGTTGGCCGAGGCCTCGGCTGGGGCAATCAAATAATAAACCGGAAGAGCATATTCTGTATGCGGCAAGCTGACCGGCTCGACTTTTGCCCCCAAGGATTCCAGAGTGTGGATGGCTTCGCGAACAGCAGATTCCACCTCGGGTTGTATGCCCTGGATGAAGTATTCCTCGGGGACACCCACCCTCAGATTGGTTAGGTTTTCCGAGCCATTCAAGGCGATCTCTGCTACCGGGATGTCCATCGTCGTCGAATCTAACGGGTCATGACCCGCCATCAGGGTAAAAACGACCGCCACGTCGGCTGCAGTGCGGCCTAATACCCCCACTGAATCCAAAGATGAACCATAGGCCACCAGGCCATAGCGTGAGACGCGCCCGTAGGTGGGCTTGATGCCTGTCACACCGCAGTACGAGGCCGGCTGGCGCACACTGCCTCCGGTGTCAGTCCCCAACGCCACAGGAGCCATATGGGCTGCGACCGCTGCCGCGCTGCCACCACTGGACCCTCCAGGGACGCGCTCCAGGTCCCAGGGGTTGTGGGTTACCTGGTAAGCCGAGTTCTCCGTCGAGGAGCCCATGGCAAACTCATCGGTGTTGGTCTTGCCCAGGATGACCACCCCGGCCCGCAGCAGCCGTTCGACGGCAGTGGCGTTGAAGGGTGGGACAAAATTTTCCAGGATACGTGACCCGCACGTGCAGCGCACATCCGCTACGCACAGCACGTCTTTGACGGCAATGGGTAAGCCCAGCAAGGGAGGCAGCGGTTGATCAGGATCACCTCGCCAGAGGTGCAGGCGGCGGTCAGCCTCGTCCGCCTGGGCCAGGGCCTTTTCAGGGGTCAGCGTGATAAAGGCGTGCAGAGAGGGTTCCAGGCTATCAATCCGCTCCAGGAAAGCCCGAGTCAGTTGGCGGCTGGAGACATCACCGCGGCGCAAAGCTTGAAGGGCATCTACAAGCGTCAGGTCAGTTAAGTCGGGCATAGTAGGGGCAGATCATTTTACGCCAACAAAGTGATGCGGGCGGACCCGTTTAACCTGGTGTGGATATCGCTATTCCAGAACGGGCGGCACGCGAAACTGGCCTGCTTCCGTATCTGGAGCGTTGCGCATCAGGTCTGCCAGGTCCAATCCGGGACGGGGCTCGTCAGGGCGCAGCACGCTGCGCGTCGGCAATACGCTGGACGTTGGTGCAATGTCGGAGGTGTCTAAGGCCTGCAAACGAGCAGCGTAATCCAAAATGGCCGATAGCTGCTCACGATAGCGAGTTTTCTCCTCCTCGGTCAGTTGCAGGCGGGCAAGCTCGGCGATATGTTCTACCTCAGACAATGTTAAGGCCATGAGAAAATTATAACATGGGGACTTATTACCATACCTCTGTATACCACTCCAGATATTGTTTGACATGCTTCTGCCAGTATTTCTCTTCGTGGTAACCGGTGAACAGGGTCCATTCGTGAGGGATGCCTCTTTGGGTCAGCAAGCGTTCAAACCACAGGTCTGATTCCTTGATCTCCGGGCGGTCATTATCGCCGATGTCCAGATAAATACGAGGTATCTTATCGGACGGGATCGCATCCAACCACTCTTTGATATGAGGTGTGTCGTTCCAGAAAATTGCCAGGCTATGGGCACCGAAAGCCCCAAATATCTTCCACTCCGAGAGGCCAATGTGTAGCGCCCAACCTCCCCCCCGTGATAACCCCCCCACTGCGCGGTAAGCCCGATCCGGCAGTGTGCGGTAATGCGCGTCGATCCAGGGAACCAGAACCTGCGCCACGGCATCTCCAAATTTGTCCTCCTCTGGCTGGCTCCACACCCCCTCGTCATGCGGCATGACGATCATAAAGGGGGGCGCTTTCCCTTCCGTGATCAACTCATCCGCGGCCTCGTCGGCGCCCAGGCGGTCCCATTGATCCTCATTAAAACTCTGCCCGTGGATCAGGTAAACAACCGGGTAGCGACGCACGACATCCTGGAGATAACAGGGCGGCAGATAGACGCGGAAAACCAGTGGTTGGGACAGCAACCGTGTACGCACCTGGCCCGATTCGATCCTCCCGCGCTGCTCCAGGCACCTGAGAGGGGTAGGATTGGGTGACAAGGATGTAGGGGATAAGGGTGTCGAGGGGAGGGGAGTAAAAGGGATCGATGTAGGAGAGGGCAGAGAGGTCGCGGTGGGCAGTGTCGTAAGGCGGTGCACCGCTTCACCAGCGGTTGGTGTGACACCAGACCCAGGTGTTGGGAGCGCGGCCTCATGAGCACCGGAGACCGCCCAACTCCCGATGGGCAGCCCACCCGATGCACAGGCTCCTAAACCGACGCTGAGCAGCAGCCCGAGGGTGACGATAAAGGAGTGGGGGAAACAGCCTGTCCGCCCCTGAACCCGCAGCGGTAAGGGGGATGGTGGGATAGGTTTTAATAATCTTCTCAAGGCTTTCATTACAAATCGTCTGAACAGGCGAGTCCCGGACCGACCGAGTAAAGTGTACCAGATATAGGGTGCAGGCGTCCAGGTAAGTAATGACATAATTTATGCTGCTTACCTGGGATTTCGCTGGTAAAATGGTAGAAATTTACCCCTGGAGAATAATGATGCCGATTTTGGAGATAACTTCTAGACGTATCCTGATGCCCTTCATCTGGCTGACCCTGGTATTGGCAGCCTGCGGTAGCCCGAAAAGCGGAGGCACCCCCTTGTCTGTGAACACCTCAACCCCGGCGGATACCCCAACCCCAAGGGCCACCCCTATCCCAATGTCAGGGTGCACGCTGGTCAGCATAATACCAACCCCGGGTCCGACCGAGCAGTCCCTCTTCGCACCGATTACTGATAAGGATTGGACACGTGGGCCAGTCACCTCGACGGTGACGATCATCGAATACAGCGATTTTCAATGACCGTACTGCGCTCGCCTTGTGCCCGTGCTGGCACAACTCGAAAAAGATTTCCCGAATAATATACTTATTGTCTATCGTAACTACCCGCTAATCGGCACCCCAGATAAACCTTTCCACGATAAAGCTGCTCTATCAACCCAGGCAGCTGAAGCCGCCGGACTCCAGGGTAAATTTTGGGAAATGCATGATCTGCTCTTCAACCGCCAGACAGATTGGGCCACGCTCACGGTTGACCAGTTTAAAGATTGGCTGATAGCCCAGGCCAAAGACCTGGGCCTGGATGTGAAGAAGTTTACATCTGACCTGACCAGCCCACAGATGGTGAAGGTCGCCCAAGATGCCTGGGATAATGGCCAAAAGATCGGCCTCCCTGGCACACCGTTCCTGATCGTTAATGGTCGCATCTGGCCCAACAATGTGCCAATGGATTATGCAAACCTGTCAGCGGTTATTAAACTGACGGAGCTGGAGAAAAAACAGTTCACATACTGCCCGCCGATGGCGATTGACATGCTCAAGCAGTACACCGCCACCGTAAAGACCACTAAGGGTGATATCGTCATCGAACTCTACGCTGATAAAGCCCCCTTGGCTGTCAACAGCTTTATCTTCCTGGCCCGCAACGGCTGGTTTAACGAGGTTACCTTCCACCGTGTCATCCCCGGATTTGTGGCCCAGGCCGGCGACCCATCCGGCACTGGCTACGGCGGCCCCGGCTATGCCTTTAAGAACGAGATCGCACCTGGTTTGAAATTCGATCGCGAGGGAGTCATCGGAATGGCCAGCGCCGGGCCCGACTCGAACGGCAGCCAGTTCTTCATCACCCTCGGCCCTGCACCTAACCTGGATGGCAGTTATACGATTTTCGGCCAAGTGCTCTCGGGTATGGATGTGGTGAAAAGCCTGACACCGCGCGACCCCTCTCAAACCACCGATTTGCCCCCCGGAGATGTCATCACAAGCGTGACCATCACAGAAAAATAAGGCGTGATGTGAAACGTCACGCACCATGCAACCATTAATCTTCAACCAGATAACATGCAACCAACCGAACTTCGCTCCCCGCAATCTAAAATTCAGTGGCCTTCGGCCTTGCAGTTTGGTCTCTGCACGCTCGCGGCGGTTGTACTGCTTGGATTAGCTTTACTGACCACCCTGATAGGATTTGGCCAGCTGATGGGAGGCCCATCTACAAGCGGCGATGCCACATCTACTTTCCTGCTGGCAGCCGGCATAGCTTTGACCGGCGTCCTCCTACTACCATCCGTGGTTTTGTCTCTACTGCGGCTGTTAGGCAGGCCCGAACCCGCCTCACAGTGGCTGGCCCATCTGTCAAAAGGGATTTTAGCATTTTTAATCCTGGCCTTTATTGTCGCGTTGCTAATCGGAGGATCGGTATCCGGAAATGGCAGTCTCTCCTGGCTGATATTGCCTCCTGTACAAGTCCTGGTAGTAGGGCTGCCGGTGCTCTTTCTGGTTTACCTGGCCGTGCATGGCTTGCCCAGGGGATCGTCGCAGCGCACCTGGGGAGTCTTCGACAGCGGATTGGTCATCGCTCCCACCTTGATCATCATCCTGGAACTAGGTGCCCTGATCGTTTTTGGGCTGGTCGGGCTGATAATCATCGCCAACCAGCCAGACCTGATCAGGGAATTCCAGAGGCTGGCGCAGAGTTTCCAAAACGGCACACCTCCTCCGGGCGAGGTGTTGAGGCTTATTTCCCCTTACCTGGAAAGCCCCGGATTTATCTTCGCTGCATTTGTCTTTATGGCTGTGGTCGTACCGCTGATCGAAGAACTGATCAAGCCGGCGGGGGTCTGGCTGTTAGCCGGGCGTCATCTGACGCCCGCCGAGGGTTTTGCTGCCGGTGTGCTCAGCGGGGCTGGTTATGCCCTTGTTGAGAACCTGGGAGCCACCACAAGCATGGACAGTTGGGCTTTCCTGGTTTTAGTGCGCGCCTGCACCGGTGTGATGCATATTTTCACAGCCGGGTTAATGGGTTGGGCGATCGTCACGGCCTGGAATCAGAGACGTTACCTGCGCTTGGGAGTTGCTTATCTGACAGCAGTGGTGATCCACGGTCTGTGGAATGGGCTGGCTCTGTTCGTCGGTGTCGCCTCCCTGCCGCCTCTTCCCCAACCTATTTCAATCTTCACCAGCCAAAGAGAGATACCGGCTATCCTGGGGATGGTAGTGTTGATTGTGATCGTATTTATCTTATTGGTATGGTCAAACCGGGCGCTGCGACGTGCCATAATTCCACAGCTTCAGAGCCCAGGGATCACGCCAGGACCTGTGTCACAGGATCACATACCATAAGAGGGCTATTTCATGGATTTTTTATTGAACCTGATTGATATTTTCCTGCATCTCGATACATACCTGGGTGACGTCATCCGGAATTACGGTACACTCACCTATCTGTTTTTATTTTTTGTTATTTTTATGGAGACCGGATTTGTCGTCACACCCTTTCTGCCGGGTGACTCGCTGCTGTTTGCCGCTGGCACATTTGCTGCCCTGGGCAGCCTGAACATCTGGCTGCTGTTCGGCCTGCTCAGCCTGGCTGCCATTGCCGGGGACACAGCCAATTACTGGATCGGTCACGCCATCGGACCAAGAGCTTTCAGCGGGGAAATCCGATTCCTGAAAAAAGAATACCTGGACCGCACGCACGCTTTCTACGAAAGACACGGCGGTAAAACGATCGTGCTGGCGCGTTTCGTCCCGATCATCCGCACATTTGCGCCTTTTGTCGCCGGCGTCGGTGCGATGACCTATGGACATTTTATCGCCTATAATGTTATCGGAGGGCTTACCTGGGTAGCGCTTTTCACCTTTGGAGGCTATTTCTTCGGAAATTTAGAGTTTGTGAAAAACAATTTCTCTTATGTTGTCCTGGCAATCATCCTTATCTCGGTCATGCCAGCGGTAATCGAGCTCTTCCGCGAGCGCGCCCGTCAACGGAGCATGAAGGTAGAGCAATAGAGACCGGGCATGGACCAGAAAGCGCTGGAAGCTGTCCTGGCTGATTTGCCACTGGGTGCGGTACGCTATTATCAACAGCTCGGCTCAACCAACGACGAAGCTGCCCGTTGGGCTGACCAAGGTGCACCTGAATTGGCGCTAGTCCTGGCCGATGAACAAACAGCCGGACGGGGCAGGGCAGGCCGCCGATGGTTCACCCCACCCGGATCAGCGCTGGCATTTAGCCTGGTGCTCTATCCTACCCGGGATGAATTTGCCTACCTGACCCGTATGACCTCCCTGGGAGCGCTGGCGGTCTGCACCGCCTTACAGTACCCCTACAGCCTCTCTGCCGAGGTCAAATGGCCCAACGATGTCCTTCTGGATCGCCGCAAGGTTGCTGGCGTGCTGGCAGAAGCAAAATGGGCAGGCGAAAGGTTGGTTTCCCTGATCCTGGGGATTGGCATTAATGTTGCACCTCCTTCTATACCAAAAGCATCGCCTGAGGTAGAACACCACTTTCCTGTAACATGCGTCGAAACTGTCCTTGGGCGCCCTATTGATCGCCTGGAGTTGCTACATTATGTATTGGCTGAGTTCCTGCACTGGAGGTCACGTCTGCCCACACCGGATTTTATGCTCGCCTGGGAAGCGAACCTTGCATTCCGCGGAGAGTGGGTACAGATATCGCCTGGCGAAAGCCAGGTTAATGACGGAATATCACCCACAGTGGAGAGTCTGCACGCGCCTGTTCAGGAGGGCCAGATTGTTGGCCTGGCCTCAGATGGATCCCTGAAGCTGCGCACGTGCAGCGGTAAAGTAGAGACTGTACAGATCGGTGAGGTTCGTCTGCGACCGGCTATAGCATAATGCGCTCAAAGGTGACTGCTCAGCCTGAGCTGTTACCTCATGAACCCTGTCTACCCGCCTCTCTTTCCGGCGAGGTCCGATGACTAAAAGGTTATAATTGAACCTTGTAAGATGTAAGCTAAGGCCCCCACCCCTGCCCCTCCCCCGCGGCCAGGGGAGGGAAGAATAGCCAAAAACAGGGATTTGCGGGGGTTACGCCCCTGCAAATCCCTGTTTTTAGCACAATTGGGATGGGTAAAAGTGTGTGAGGAGGTCGATCATGTTTGACGATTTACGCCAACAGGCTGACCAGGCTGACCGTGATGAGAACCAGGCAGAAGACGAATTTATTTCTGAAGAGGATGACCGCTATCCAGGAGGGTACTTCCTGGGTATGACTCCTCCCCAGCGATTCGTCATTTCAATCATGCTGTTAATCATGGTCTGTCTGTTGGGCACGCTTTTCATGTTAGTGACCGGAAAAATCTGGCCTACGTTTATGTAAAACATCTGCCACTGTTTACCCTGAACAGTAGGTCCGGCGTACGAGTCTACTGCTCAGGGTATACAGCCGACGAAAGGCAACCCGGTTGGTAGTCGTGTGTCAGCCCTTATTCCTGAGTCACTCCCACACGGCGTAAATCAGCAGCGGAGATGCGCGCCAGCGAAGCGACTTTATCCCCCTCCTGTAAATCCATCAACAAAATACCGCGTGTCGCTCGGCCAGACCTTTTAATCTCCTGGATCGTGGTGCGCAGAATCAAGCCACTGGCAGTGATGATGGTCACATCGTCAGCTTCCTGCACCACGCGCGCCGCGGCGATCACCCCCACCTTCTTTAAGGAGTTCTTATCAATCGTCTGCACGCCTGCGGTGGCGCGACCTTTGATGGGATACTCATCCAGTGGGGAGCGCTTGCCATAACCGAATTGGGTCACCAGCAACAAATCGCCGCCCGGTTCGACTACCTCCATACTGGCAACCTTATCATTCTTACCCAGACGAATGCCGGTGACTCCGGCTGCGCTGCGACCCATGGGGCGCACTTCCCGCTCCGAAAAACGCAGCGCCTGGCCCTGCTCTGTTACCAGTATGATTCCGCTGTCACCGCGGGTCAGGCGCACCCAACCCAGCTCGTCACCGTCCTCAAGCGTAATGGCAATCAGCCCGGAGGGGCGTACCATGGCGAATTCTGACAGCATCGCCCGTTTGACGCGTCCGTTGGTTGTAGCCATAATGCAGCACTCGGCGGTTTGAAAGTCCGGCACGGCGACGGCCGCAGTGATGGTCTCAGCCGGCTCCAGCGAAAGCACATTCACAATGGGGATACCGCGCGCCGAGCGGTCGGCGTCGGGGATCTGATATGCCTTTTCCGAATAAACTTTACCCCGATCGGAAAAGAACAGGAGCGTATCCAGCGTGCGTGCCGGGATGAGCATAAGCACCTCATCCTCTTCTTTGGTCATGTGACCAGTAACACCGCGCCCGCCTCGTCCCTGGGCCTTGAAAGCCTTGGCAGCGATCCGTTTGACGTAGCCACGCTGGGTGATGCTGATCAGCACAGCCTCATCGGGGATCAGGTCCTGCTCGCTGAAGTCCTCGCTGGCCTCGGCAGCAATATGCGTACGACGTTCGTCGCCATATTTTTCAGCCAGCTCGGTCAGGTCGGCCTGGATAACCCCTAATATTTTCTTTGGAGTGGCCAGGAGATCTTCCAGGTAGGCGATTCGCTCCTGGATCTGGCGGTGTTCATCCTCGATCTTCTGGCGCTCCAGGGCGGCCAGGCGGCGTAGCTGCATATCGAGGATGGCCTGCGCCTGCCTCTCGGACAGGTTGAAGCGCGTCATCAGCCGTTCTTTGGCGACATCGGCATCCGGGGATTGGCGGATGGTCTGGATCACGTCGTCCAGGTGAGCCAGGGCAATCAATAAGCCCTCCAGGATGTGAGCACGCGCCCGTGCTTTTTCCAGCTCGAATTGTGAGCGGCGGGTGATCACCTCCAGGCGGTGCTCGATGAAAACCTGCAAGGTGCGCTTGAGCGACAGCAGGCGAGGTTCCCCATCCACCAGGGCCAGCAACTGGGCACCATAAGTGGATTGCAAGGGTGTGTACTTGTACAACTGGTTGAGGACCTTCTTGGGCTGTGCGTTGCGCTTGAGCTCAACAATAATACTCATACCTCGCCGGTCGGACTCATCGCGCAGGTCTGAGATGTCTTCCATTTTGCCCTCGCGGACAAGCTCGGCGATGCGCTCGAGCAGGCTGGACTTGTTGAGCTGGTAAGGGATCTCGGTGATGACGATGCGGTACCGGCTGCCCATATCCTCGATATGTGCCAGGCCGCGCAGCACGATACGCCCCCGGCCGGTGCTGTACGCCTGGCGGATACCGTCGCTCCCTACAATGACCCCACCCGTGGGGAAATCCGGCCCAGGTATGAATTTGGTCAGGTCCTCGGCCGGAATTTCATCGATCCGATCGTAATTGTCGATCATATAATTAAGCGCCGCGGCCACTTCGCGCAAGTTGTGGGGAGGGAAGTTCGTCGCCATGCCCACTGCAATCCCAGAGGAACCGTTGAGCAATAAATTGGGCAGCCGCGCGGGTAGAACGACCGGCTCTTGCAACGAGCCATCGAAATTATCGGTAAAGTCTACTGTGTTCAGTTCGATATCGGCCAGTATCTCTTCTGCCGCGCCCGAAAGACGCGCTTCAGTGTAGCGCTGGGCCGCGGGAGCGTCACCGTCAATTGAGCCAAAGTTGCCCTGCCCGTCCACCAACGGGTAGCGCATGGAGAAACC
>CAZPWU010000002.1:0-9174 GCA_964590325.1 uncultured Anaerolineaceae bacterium
GTAACTCCCCTTAGCTGCTGCTTGTTCCCATAATCGGTCCCGGAGCGTGATGTTAATAGCGGCAATGGCTGCACTACAAGCTAATGCACCTCCCCCGGTAGTTGTCGTATGGATAAAGGGATTTGGGGTCATCATGACCTGCCAAATTTCTTCGGTTGAACAGAAGGCACTGATGGGCATAACGCCACCACCGAAGGATTTCCCTATCGACATGATATCCGGTGCGATATTCCAGTGGTCTACTCCCCATAATTTGCCAGTCCGACCTAAACCAGTCTGGACCTCGTCAGCAATCAACAATACACCATAAGCCCGGGTAATTTCACGTAAGCGTGGCCAGAAGTCCTCCGGAGGAACAATAGCGCCGGCTTCACCCTGAATTGGTTCCATTAACACTGCTGCGATATCAATACCAACCTTTTTACAGATATCTAACTGTTGTTCGACCGCATCAGCATTCCCAAATGGGACATGATATACCGGACCTCCATATAGAATACCCAGTGGTACGCGATAGTCTGATTTACCCATCATGCTTAATGAACCCAACGTTTTCCCATGAAAGGCTTTGACCGCGACGATAAAACCATCCTTGCGGGTATACATTTTCGCAAGCTTGATAGACCCTTCGATCGCTTCAGTACCACTCGCTGCAAAAAAACTGTATTTAATATCGCCTGGTGTGATTAAGGCTAATAGACGCGCCAGGACACCGCGTAACGGGTCTATCAATTCCTGGGTGGGCATTGGGGTATGATTTAATTGAGCACGGACTGCGTTCACCACCTCAGGATGCGCCCAACCCAGGTCCAATAAACCATATCCTCCCAGGCAATCGATATATTCACGGCCAAGCACATCCCGAAACAGGGCACCACAACCAGTCCATTCGGTTGCAGCCCAATCTCCTGCCTCTGATACTGATTTGCGATACTCTAACCAACCTTTATTGAAATATTCAACGAAATTAAACTTTGATTCCTCTATAATTTGTTTTCCCTCTTCTTCAGAAAGGTACGGTTTGTTGATAATACTAATCCAGCGCTGTGCATAAATCATCGCTTCGTCATATGATGGCGACATTTCAGGCATCTCCTCACCAATCAGCGACTTCGTTATACCAGGGCTTTTTGGTGCCAACCTGGGCGCGCCGCTTCCAGTTACTTGATTTAGGCGCTTTTTCGATGGTGTCGAGCAGTGCGTCGGCTTTGGCAGCAATGACTTTGCAGTGCTCATCCGTTAAAACTGCCACTCCCTGCATATGCTCCTTGATCTTCTCCAGGTTCATGGTCGCCGTGTAATAAAAGCCCCAGTCGCCCGATAGTAGTTTGGCTACATATTTTGCATTGATCATGCCTTGTTCGGCCTCACCCACAGGCGCGGCCAGCAGCAGCAGCATGCCGTCCTTGAGGTCCTTATCGTTGATCTGCACGATTTGCAATTTTTGAAGTAGCAGATCAGTGAGGGAAACGCACAAGGAATGGATCTCAAGGCGGTTCTTGTAATCGATGGGGTGGTTATAGGAAAGCTTGTCAAAGAAAACATCGATCATGGGCACTTTCCCGCCGAAGTAAATATGGCGGGTGCCTCCGCTGATTATCGCCGCTCGTTTTTCTATCTCATAATCCTGGCTTTGGAAGAACTGCACGATCTTCCCGCGGCATTTACCGTAGCTGGCGTAATCGATATCGGTGAAGACACGATCGCCCAGGCGCTCCATGCGCCGGTAAAGGTCTACAAACTCTGGGAAATAAAAATGCACAGCGATGGGACCCATAACCCGCAGGATAACTCCTTGTTTCTGGCCCTCCACGGTCAGGCGGCGCGCCTCATCCAGGTATACCTCAGGTTTCGGATACTGGTCCATCGGGATATCTTTTGGCAGCCGAAATACTTTTTGTGACACAGGTTGTTTCCGTTATCCGTTGGTGAAGACGTAGTCCTTGACCTTGCTTTTTTCTAGGATCACAACGACACCTTTTAATATCCCTTCTGAGTATTCGCTGCCTGGATTAATAACCGTCGTGCGGCCGATCTTCTGGACCCCGCGTGATTCATGGATGTGCCCATGAAGACCTAGTAACGGGTGATACTTCTCGATCATCTTCTTGACTGCTTTGCTGCCAACAGGGATCTTCCGGTCTGCTGCCTGCACCAGGTCTTTGGTCAGCTCTGGAGCCAAGTCAAGGCTGGAGCCGTAAGGTGGAGCATGGAAGTTGAAGATCGCATTCGACATGTCAGTGATCTTGCTGATCAGCTTTTCAAGCATGGGCTCGAGCTGCTCATCTGGCTTCTCACGCGGCGGGTCCCAGGGAGTTGGGTTAGTCCAGGAAAAAGTTATCATCTGATGATCGCCAACCATGACCAATTTCTCATTGCAGTTAACAATGGCAGATGAATCCTCGATCACATCGTCCACTTCCATGTGATCATCGTTGCCGGCAGCCATGTAAACTTTGTAGGAAGTTCCTGCCAGACGCTCATCCGCCAGGTGTATCCACTGCATGAGCCTCTGCAGCATGAGCTCTTTAAACAGGGCGTCCAGCTTTTGTTTATCAGACTTATAATATTCAAACTCATCGTAACTGAGGTGAACCCAATAATAACCCACCATCTCGATGGTTTTCTTGAGCTTATCAAGCTCTTCTTGTGTGGTTACCTCGGTTTGCCTACCCATGAATGTGGTCATCCACCCGCCACCGGATTTTTCTACCAGGGGGATCAACATCTTACCGGTTAGGTCGCCTAACAAGATACCTACATCGACATTGTAGACTTTTAAGGCGTTCAGGAACTTGCGGTAGCAAACATTCGACCCATGAACATCCGTTACAAAGAATATTTTGATCGGTTTTGCCATTATCCCCTATTGGTTATTTTCAACTATCTCAGTCTGGCGGTAGTTCTCCATAGGTCATCGATACATCGACACCCATATCTTTGTTGCGTCGTTTCCAAAAGAAATACCACAGGATACCAAAGCCCCAGATCAATGCGTAGATAAGCGCCGAAGTCAAAGTAAATTCTTCTTTACCTGGCATAAAGAAGAAGAAGATAAATAGGATGATCAGATAGATCAAGTTGACGATGCCGCCGATGGTCACGACTGGGATCCCCAGGATGTTCCATTTACGGTAAGGCGAGGCTTCCCAGATGTTCGCCACTCTCTTGATATAGGGGAAGAGGACGGCAGCTAAAGCCGTTACGCCAAAGACGGAGACGATCTCCAGGCCTGTGACCGAGAGACCCTCGATGGGCTGTCCTCTCCAGGCATAGAGTCCAATCGCGATCTCGCCCAGGATAAAACACAGGATATGGTTCTTCACCGGTGTGGCCCAGCGGTAATTGATATTGGTGAACCATTTGGGTCCCATACGATCCATGCCCCAGGCGAACAAGATGCGCGGGAAAGCCATGTAAGAGAGGGCTACGTACCAGATATTAAACAGGATAAACGAACTTGCCATCAAGATTAACATGAAGGGGTTGCGTACGATCATGGCTGCAAAGCCGACGAAATTAGGCAAACAGGGCACGGTATAGCCAGCCAGCTCGCCATTATTGTCAGCCCAGGCTGTAGCGGATAAGAATTCAAACCCAACAACCTGGTAGAGCACGACCGATAACCAGATCATGAATATAGCTGGCACTATTACAGCAAACAGGTTGCTTAGGATAATGGTTTTATCGGGTCGCTTAACTTCGCCGGCAATAAATGTAATACAGTAACTGTAGGCGAACAGCCAGGAGCCTGCTACCATCACGCCCAGGGTGTCGAACCAGTTCCAGGTAGGCTTGAGAGTCGTGCCGGCTTCAGCCATGGCAGCGCGGGCTGTTTCCAGGAAAGTGGAGTAATCAAGCGAGCCAAATTGCGCTGCGATATTATTCCATGTGGCTACAAATCCTTCATGGGTGGTGAAGGTGAGCACCAGCAGGATGACGATGCCGCCCAACATCGCCAGCCCCATGACAACTTTCTGAGCGATCGCAAATAATTTCATGCCAAAGACCAGGAATAAGAGAGAAATCACATTGACAATGCTGGCAATGGCAAACAGGGCGATCGGCTGGGTGAGCCACTCAGCTACCTGGGGCATGCCGATAAACTGGAATAACATCGTCAATCCAGGGTCGACCGTCCATGGCGCAAGCACATAGATCCACCAGATCCACACGAAGGCATTGCCGAAGCTCTCGGCAATACCGATCAGTGGACCCAGGATGCGTGAGTTATAAATATACTCACCGCCGGAGCGCGGCATGCTTCCACCCAATATGCCCCACACGAGTGAGAAGCCAATCCCGCATAAAATCGCTGAAAGGATGGTGGCGATAATCAGGTTACCTCCGGTGTACACCGACAGACCGAGGCTGATCATCACCCACATACTGACGGTCATCCCCTGGTTCATAAAACCGACACCGAAGGCATCGGAAAATGATAGGCCCCGCACCAGGCCACTGGCCTTTCGGGCAAATGCCATATCGGACATAAAGCACCTCCTCACATGTTCACATTCATGGGTTGGATTTGGATATGGTTTTTAATAGAACTAACATTATAGTGTTTTAACTATTGCTTACACAGTCTGTCAGAGGCAGGCACCAGTCATAGACATCCTTCAGCGTTATAGGTACGATGGATGTGGTTGTTTTCCTAACCCCCGGAATTTTACCAATAACCTCAGTCACAAAGGAATAAACTTCAGCGTTTGTCTTTGCTATGACCTGCACGCTGATATCCCGTTCACCGGTTGAACAAGCGACATAGCTCACACAATCATAATTCACAAGCTTCTGAGCAACTTCAGGTATTAAGCCAGGTTCCACCTCTATAAAAACATCCGCGATAACGGTATACCCCAATGCCATAGGATTAGAAATCGCCCTGACCTGGATAATCTTCTTATCGATTAACCGATCAAGGCGATATCGAACAGAACGCTCAGAAATACTAATTTTCCGGGCGATATCCACACAGGGCATCCGCCCATCATGCATCAATAATCTGACAATATCATAATCAATTTTGTCGATTTTATGCATAATTTTATATTTTATATTCCGTTTTCGACTATATTTTAGAAAATATTATCGCTTTTGTCAAATGATGATTGTCACATCTTTTATAATATTTTGAAAACTAATGTGTTTTAGGATTGATACCCCTTATTCTGGATTATTCCTACTAAAATAACCTGTGTGGTATAATATTTAACATATGGAGACAAGCCCCATACCCTCCTCATCGAAACCTGCCAAACTCCCAAATCCAGTGACCACTCGGGAACAACGTCAACAACGACAAATAACTGCCATCATCATTGGGGCTGTCATCATTATTTTATTTATTTTAATTGCTGGGGTTATCTTCCTACTTAATCAACCGCTTTCTAATGTAGCCCGTATTCGAGATATTTTCATTATCATTCTAGCATTAGAGTCTTTAATGATCGGCCTGGTACTGGTCATATTAATTGTGCAAATTGCCCGTCTGACAAACCTTTTACAAAACGAGATAAAACCAATCCTGGACACAACTAATGAGACTGTAAGCAATTTACGTGGTACGACAGTATTTCTCAGCGATAATTTAATAGAACCCGTTATTAAACTGAATGAGTATTTAGCGGCTCTGAGACGAATGCTTGAGTTAATAAAGTTGAGCCGTAAAAATTAACTAAGCTAACGAAAGGAGAAATAGGGATGTCTGACAGAGACACTGATTTTGGTGCATTTTTAGTAGGTTTTATCGTTGGCGGATTGGTGGGAGGAGCGGTTGCCTTGCTCTTAGCACCCCAATCTGGCGAAGAAACCCGGACCCTAATAAAAGAAAAAAGCATCGAACTCAAAGATAAAGCTGTTGAAACTGCTGAGGAGGCTCGCGCAAGAGCGGAAGCAGCCGCAGAAGATGCACGTGCACGAGCTGAAGAATGGGCTAAAATCGCCAGGGAGCGTGCTGAGGAATTAAGGAAACGCGGCCAGGAAGTTATCGAATCCGGTAGAAAACGTAAAGAAGGCAGCGCCGCAACACCTGCTGAACCACCCGCCGAAGCATAATGTCTATGAACTAAAAAAGAATGTCCCGGTGTTTGTACTGAACCGGGACATTTTATCATTAAGAAATAACTAGGATAACTTGCTCAAAACCTGGGGGACTGCCCTGAGAACATCCCCAGCTAAAACTGAGGCCGCATTCCCAAGTTGTTGAGCTGCTAGTAAGCCTGCCTGAGCATGGATCCATGCCCCTGCCATTGCAGCCTGGAAAGCATCAACCCCCTGCGCTCGTAAACCGACTATTAACCCAGCAAGAACATCTCCAGTCCCTGCTCGAGCTAAAGCTGGGGTCGCCACAGGGATAACAGCTATTTTCCCGTCTGGGTCAGCAATGATAGTGAAAGCCCCTTTCAAGACAAGGATATGGCCCCATTCCTTGGCAAACCGGGCAGCGATATTTATCCGATCAGCTTGAATCTCATCTTTAGAAAGCCCGCTAATCACAGCCATTTCACCCGGGTGGGGTGTAAGGATGGTCTGGTTGGGTAGTTTCGACTGCCAATCAACCAAACGGGCTAATAATTTTAGCCCGTCAGCATCAATAACCATTGGAGGTAGTTTTACCTCCTCTTCAGCAGCACTAGATGCTGTGGATCGAACGAAACCCATTCCCCCATGATGAGTCTGTTGGTCGCTGGCTATCAAGCGTGAGATAAATTCACAGGTTGTTTCCTCCAGACCAAATCCTGGTCCTACCAGCATCGCAGTAACATTAGCTAGCTTTTTACGTAAAACCTCAGAGGCGTCTGCTGCAATCACGCCCATATCGTGGGGAAGCAGTACCCAGGTTGCTTCTAGAAATTGCCCGGACAGTGCTGCATGTAAAGGTGAGGGGACTGCCAGGCTAACCAAACCTGCACCAATACGATACGCAGCTTCCCCCGCCAACACTGCTGCACCTGTATAATTTACCGACCCAGCTACGACCAGCGCCGTGCCAAAGGTTCCTTTGTGAGCATCACGAGGACGCTTTGGAAGTATGCTTAGTACGATATCAGCATCCACAACAATGGCACTGATTTGCTTCCATGATGGTAGATTGTCTAATGGTCCTATATTGACTACACGCAATTCGCCAGTATAGTTGGCCGCTGGAAAACGCATCAAACCCGATTTAACAGCAGCCATTGTCACGGTTAATTCTGCTGGAATACACTCTGGAGCCGCCTCACCGCTATCACAATCTACCCCTGATGGGCAGTCCACAGCTACGACATGAGGAGGAGTATCCAGTTTGGAAAAGGTGCTTCGAACTTTTAGAAAAACCTTACCCAGCTCCGGCTTCAGCGGTAAACGGATACCGGTCCCTAAAACACCATCTAGTACGACACTGTGTTCACCTAAAAGAGATCCGAGCTGATTCATACGAGCGTCTTTTTCGTGTTGGACAATTCTCCCTCCCATCTCATTTAACTGTTGCATCAGAGGGTCATTTTCTGGTCGAGGTCGCACAATATAAGCTGTGGCATCCCAATCTCGCTTTTCCAGATATATTAAAGCTACGAGGGTATCGCCGCCATTATTCCCTGAACCTACTAAACCAAGAACTTTCTTAGTCTCTAAATAGTCATATTCAGATGCAATTATGTCACCTAATCCCTGACCGGCGTTTTCCATCATCTTGTCGTAGGTCAAACCCTGCTCATTTGCCTCTCGCTCTACAGCTTGCATCTCAGGCACAGTGACTAATCTCATGTCCATTACTCCTAGTTTATCTTAGGGTTCCGCCCTTACCATTAGGCCGTCCGATTGTTTGTTTATACTTGATAAAGTTAATAATCGGCTGGATACGTTGACGGATGGAGATACCAAAAAGCAAATGGAGAAACGTAAAACCTAGCCGGTAATTCCCGGGTTTACGCATGATGGTTGCGATATCCCATTTAACGGGTGGGCTGCCAATGGCATAAGATATAGGTTGTGTGAACTGCATAAAACCTTCTTTCCCATGCATTCGTCCAAATCCAGATTGTTTAACGCCTCCGTAAGGAAGCATCGGAATTGCTATTTGAACAATAGTATCGTTGATTAATATCGTACCTGCTTCAACCTGGTGCGCAACCCTCATGGCACGCGTGTGGTTATTACTCCAGATTGAAGCTCCTAAACCATAAATGCTGTCATTGGCTTTTTCTATGGCTTCGGCCTCGTCTTTAACTTTCATAATCGGCAATATCGGTCCATTCGTCTCCTCACACATCAACAGCATGTTATGATCCACATCCACAACGACCGTAGGTTCGATGTACATACCCTTGATCCGACCACCACATATGATTTTCGCACCCCTTGCCACTGCATCATCTAATTGCATGGATATAGATTTTAACAACCGGGGGTCTGTCATAGAACTAGAAGTATATGGACTGTTGATATCGTCTGTGTAACCCATTTTTATTTGCTCGGAATAAGCGACTGCGTAGTGTACAAACTCGTCATATACCTTCTCGACCACATAGGCGCGCTCGACTGCCAAGCAGGTTTGACCGGTATTGTAGCAGGCTCCCCAAACACTCCAACGCGCTGCTGCCTCGGTATTAGCATCCTCAAGTACAATTAATGCATCCTTTCCCCCCAATTCACAGGTCACTGGGATCAAGTTCTCGGCCGCAGCCTGCATCACCTTCCTGCCGGTCGGCGTTGCCCCAGTTAAGAAGATATAATTCGGCTTTGCCTTGACTAAAGCGGCGCCAACTGATCCATCACCATGGACAACACGGACAAATGGGGCCAGCTCAGGGATACGTTTAAATAACATTTCCATCATTACACTAGAAGCCGGGCTGATTTCTGAAGATTTCATTACCACAGTATTACCAGCTAATAGCGCGGCTATTACTGGTGGCATCGCCATATAAAAAGGATAGTTCCAGGGGGTTATAACTAATACTACCCCATAGGGTCGTGGTTCAATATAGCAACTTTTAAAAAAATATATCCCATGCGAAACTCTATGTCGATGCAACCAACGTTGAGCATTATTACGATATAGGTTTATTAAATCTACGGTCATGAATACTTCAGAAAAGGCATCCTGACGAGTTTTGCCGGTATCCTTGGTTATAACCGCGGTGATCTCATCTAGCAAATCTATGATCACTTGTTGTAACATTCCTA
>CAZPWU010000002.1:9184-19807 GCA_964590325.1 uncultured Anaerolineaceae bacterium
TATGGACTCTATCCTGGACTGTTTTTTGGCTCCATTGCTTATAAGCTATGCGCATGTCATCAACAGCCTGGTGTGCCTCTTCTAAAGTAGCCATAGCCACTTCCCCAAAGGTCTCACCAGTCGCTGGGTTAGTAAAAGTAAGCATCTTACGAGAATCCATAAAACCCTTGTATACTCCTTTTTTTAATAGCATTTTTAGACGGACATTGACAAATTATAGGCAATTGATAGTATAAATACAAGATGCCAATCGCCAAAATCTGTACACTTAATATCAAGCTAATCTTATCCCGAAAAGGCAGTATAAAATATAGTAATCCTTCTCTTGTAGAGTAAAATAAAATCTGGTAAAATATGGGCGAATTAGTCATAATATCTGAGTTTATCGGAGGTTTAAGATGACCCCTTATAGGATTTTAGCATTGGATGGTGGTGGTATCCGTGGGGTAATCACTGCTGCGATCTTAGAGCGCCTGGAGTTGGCTCAACCCGGTTTCATGAAGACGATAGACTTGTTTGCGGGTACTTCAACGGGCGGTATATTAGCACTCGGGTTAGCCTCCGGCATGTCACCTACTGATGCACGCTTACTTTATGAAGGAAGCGGATCAAAAATTTTTGCAATCAATATCATTGACCAAATTCGTGATCTAGGCCAATTGATTGGGGCGGATTACTCTAATTCACCTCTCAAGGTAGAACTTGTTAACAAATTCGGAGATATGACTCTTGGGGATCTCCCCAAAAAAGTGGTTATCTCTAGCTTTGAGTTGGATAATAAATCTGCGGATCCCAGCAAACCCCGGAATTGGAAACCAAAATTCTTCCATAATTTCCCCGGCTCGGATTCGGACGCTAACCAGAAAGTCATTGACGTAGCCCTAAGAACCAGCGCTGCCCCAACTTATTTCCCAATATATCAGGGGTATGTCGATGGAGGTGTTGTCGCTAATAACCCCAGTTTATGTGCTCTGGCGCAAGCCATGCATCCCGACACGGGCAAACAAAAATTGAGGGATATTCGTTTACTCTCCATAGGTACAGGTCTTAATCCGAAATATATCCCCGAGATCGATGCAAATTGGGGGTTGGTCCAATGGGCACCACACCTGATCAGCCTGATACTGGAAGGTAGCGTGGGATTAGCTGATTACCAATGCAAGCAATTATTAAGTAAATATTATTACCGGGTTAACCCTATACTACCTGTTCCTATCGGATTAGATAGGGTTAATCAGATACCCTTGATGAAGGATATTGCTGCTAAAGAAGATTTAAGCGCTGCAATTAAGTGGTCGAGACGCAACTTCCAAACGCCAAGGTCATGAATCACGGCAGTTCGCTCACAAATTGTGACATTGCCTGTATAAACGCAATAGTTATATATATTTCCTATATACTCGATGGTTCTTATAGGGTTTCCCGCCCAAGTTTTCGAGATCACTGCGCATTTGTACGGCGGTTTCTGCCACCTGAGTCAATTCAGCATGGATAAAGCTATATCCCCGGACAGTCTTTTCCATCTCACTATATAATAAAGCGTTGCCCCCACGACCTTGGAATTCAGGTAATATCCCAGCCCCGTTGAAAGATATCCATTTCGTCCGCCGCATCTCTAACAACAAATCGAGAATACCAAAGGGTAAGAGATGACCTTTCGCACGTTGTAGAGCTGCTGAGACATCCGGAAATCCAAATAAGAAACCGACCACATCATTATCATTAACAATAACCTTAATTAACCGCGGATCCGCCACCATTAACAGGTTATCTACTACAAATTTTATTTCCCGTGGTGTAAAAGGATAATATTCCCAGTTATTTATGAATGTTTTATTATAAGATTCACCAATTCGAGCAGCCCAATTTTTAACAATTTCGCTTTTCTTAGTAAAACGTAAAACCCGTAACGTACCCCTTGCTTGTACCCGATCTGCAATGCTATGGATCCTATCAGGTAATTGGAATGCCGTACCGAGGTAACACGAAACAAAATCAACTTCTTTTTCAAATCCGATGTTTTCAACCAGGCGAGGATAATAAGGATAGTTATAATTCATCATCGTCATCATCTGGCGGTTATCGAACCCTTCTATTTGGATTCCATATCCGTCAAATGCACTGAATCCTTTTGGACCCACCACAGCGTTGAGACCGCGTGCACGTGCCCACTCAAATACCCGGTTAAAAAGTTCATCGGTAGCTTCCTGGTCATCCTCGCAATCAAAACAATAAAATTGTGCCTGATGGGTGCCGTGGTATTGGTTGTATGGTCGGTTTTCCGATGCGGCAATACGACCCACATCACGGCCATCTCGCACTGCAATGAAAAAATCGGCATCGGAATGTTCGTAGAAGGGATGTTTCTGGCGGTTCAACATCATTTCGGAATCTATCAGCAATGGAGGCACCCATTTAGGGTGGTTGGCATATAATCGATAAGATATACGCACAAATCGTCGTACCAGAGATTTGTTGTCAGTATCAACCTTTTCTATGGTCAACATAGCGCCTCCATAACGAAAGTTTTGGATATTAATGAAATCTTATCACATTTTTAGTTCTACCCTCGATTGTCATAACAAGTATTTCATACAGTCATCGCTAATAAAGGTACCTGCTTTATAAAAGGCATAAGCTCAGTTTTTCATGATATTTCTATATCGATGTCCGGATGTAAAGCTTATGTCTAATATTTGTATAATAATCTTGACAATACCTGATAAAATGATAAAATATAAAACTAAAGTGATCAATCCGGGATGTCAATTATGAATTATATACCTGCAACCTCTTCTCAAACCGGCGATGAAGAACCTCTTTATAATATAGGCGTTGTCTCTCGAATCACAGAGATATCCATGGCAACCTTACGTGCCTGGGAGCGACGCTATAATTTTCCGCTAGCTAAGCGGACAAGTGGGGGACACCGGTTATATTCGGAAAGAGATGTGGGACGTTTACGTTGGGTTAAAGTACGGATTGACGAAGGGATGCAAACCTCCCAGGCCATCCGCGCTTTACGACACCAGGATGAAAGCGGGCAAGTCGTGGTTGATCTCTTTGCACCTAAGGAAATCCCGTTTAGTGAAATTAACAAACCAGCTCAAGTACAATTTCAAGACTTATTGGTAAAAGCTTTAATACAAAGAGACTTCACAAAAGCGGACCAAATCCTTGGGGAAGCTTTGGCTGCAACGTCCCCTGAAGACTTGATCCTTAATGTTATTCCTCCTGTTCTTTCTGTAATTGGTGAAGCCTGGGAGAACAAACGCATCTCAGTGGCTACCGAACACCTGGCTACTAATTATTTACGACAACGCTTGTCGATGTGGATGGTCAGTGGGCCTCCACCCATATCAAAACCACCTATAGTTTTAGCCTGTGCACCCAACGAGTGGCATGAAGGTAGTTTACTGATCCTGGGTGCCATTTTACGACGTCGCCGCTGGCCAGTTGCTTACCTAGGGCAGACAGTCCCATTACCAGATCTTGCTACATTTGTAAGGGACATTAAACCCTCTATGGTCATCCTCGTAGCTATGACCGAGGAAACAGCTGAAGAACTTGTTGATTGGCCTCAGTGGCTCCCTGAGGTTGCTCAATCCAACCGACCGATAATCGGGTTCGGTGGTCGAATTTTTATACAAAAACCCGAGTGGCAACACCGCTTACCTGGGGTTTTCTTAGGATCAACTTTTCATGAGGGGTTGGATACAATAGACAAATTATTACGATAAGGGATTTGTACTGAGGGATTTATGGAAGACAAAAAAATCGCTTTTGTACCTTTTAATGCTCTGGACAGGTTTATGCGCCCGGACTATCGTTTGAATGTCATCCGTACTACCCTACATGAACTGCCGGGCTTACCACAAAATTATCGAGCAGCTATCGACCGGGCAACAAAAAAGACGGTAAAAGTGCCCGGTTTCCGCAACAGCGAAAAGGCACCCGCTGCGGTTAAAGTAATTCCCATGGCTAATGCTTTTGAAAAGAGCCCTGATTTGGTGGCATCAGTGATCGCTGCCTGGGTAGAATCACACCAAGAACTTAAGCTGCAAGTCTACGACCTGCTTATAAAACGCCACTGGGAAATCCTTCCTGTTGAAGCAGACAGGACAAAACTGCCTGGTTTTCTCCCTTATTGGCCAAAAGGCGAAGAGTTCGAAGTCCTATATCAGGCTTATACTGAGATGTATCCGCAGGCTGAGACCGGTATGGACAATGTGAGCTTGATGGTCGTTTGGCTGAGTGGGCGGTTGCCTTTCCAGGAGGAAGAGGCAGAAACCGATGATACTCTAACCGATAAGACCGCTGAAGACGATAAGTAACCCTGCGATGACCGAAAATGCATATTGTATATTCCGACAAACACCAGTTACACGCCACGGATCATGTCCTCCAAAACGGTCAGCCATTTATCTCAGAGGATGTCCCAGCGAGGGCGGAAATTATCCTGGAAGCGATAAAATCAGCTAAGCTAGGTATACTGCAACAGCCAACCGATCACGGCATACAGCCTCTTCTGGCTGTCCATGACCCTGAATATCTAAAATTCCTTCAACAAGTTTATATCGAGTACGCTGACTATTACCATGAGAGCGTACCAGTCTTTCCTGAAACGTTCGCTTCCCGTCATCCACGCCGAAAACCTAACCGTTCATACTGGCTTATGGGATATTACGCCTATGGGGTAGGCAGTCCTATCCTCGAAGGCACCTGGACAGCAGCTTATTGGAGCGTACAATGTGCTCTTACAGCATCTGACCTGGTACATAAAAATAACCGGAGCATAACCTGTCGAGCAGGTTATGCCTTGTGCAGACCGCCCGGACATCACGCTGCCGTAGATCAATACGGAGGTTTATGTTATCTTAATAATGCTGCTATTGCGGCTCGTTATTTACAAAACGTTTCTCCACATCTAACAGAGGGATCAGGTAGAAAAACACAAATAGCGATATTGGATATCGACTACCATCACGGCAATGGAACACAAGAGATCTTCTATTCAGATCCTTCTGTGTTATTTTGCTCACTCCATGCCCATCCAGATAATGATTATCCATACTTCTGGGGAGCAGAAGACGAAATAGGGGAAAAAGAGGGACAAGGTTACAACCATAATTGGACATTGCCTCCAGGTACGGATGATATATCTTATCTCAATGTACTAGAACTGGCGCTCGATACTATCCGAGGTTTTAATGCCGATTACCTCGTTATATCAATGGGATTTGACACTGCGGTTGGCGATCCTATCGGTGAATTTAAATTAACCACTGCAGGGTTCACTGAAATCGGAAGACGTATTAGTAATTTAAAATTACCAACCGTTATTACTCAGGAAGGGGGTTATTTATTAGATCAATTAGGAATGAATGCAGTCGCGTTCTTGAGCCCATTTGAAAATAATGTGGCTTAAGACCATATACATGCCTTATTAACCATTAAATAAAACATGATAAGAATTGATGGTTCACAAGGCGAAGGGGGTGGGCAGATACTCAGGAGTGCAATAACCTTATCCATCCTGACCGGTCAGGCGATGCAGATTTACGCTATCCGAGCCCATCGATCGAAGCCAGGTTTAATGGCCCAACATCTAAAGGCTGTTGAAGCCGCGATGGAAATTAGTCATGCAACCGTTGAAGGTGCATACCTTGGTTCTAAATCCCTTACTTTTCAGCCGGGTGCGATTCAAGCAGGTCGCTACCATTTCGAGATAGGGACGGCAGGATCCACATCCCTCGTGTTACAAACAATTTTTACGCCCTTATCTATCGCACAGGGTGTATCGACGGTCACACTCACCGGCGGTACCCACGTTCCCTGGAGCCCTTGTTATCACTACCTGGCTATACACTGGTTGCCCTATATGCAGGAGATAGGTTTTAATGCAGATATGTCGCTTGAGACTGCTGGTTTTTATCCGCAAGGTGGTGGGCGGGTTAAAACCAACATTCGCTCAACCCAAAAGCTTACCCCATTAGAGCTCGTTAATCGCGGGAGACTTCTCGGAATTCAGGGGATATCCGCTGTTTCCAATCTTGATCCAAATATCGCTGCTCGTCAAAAACACCAGGCTCTGCACAGGCTTGAAGCGCGTTGTCGGGATACAAAGATCAAAACCATTGAGATGCCATCCCCTGCCAGGGGCACGTTTTTATTACTTCTAGCTCAATTCGAGTATTCGCGTTGCTGCTACTTCGCCTTGGGCGAACGCGGAAAACCTGCAGAGCGCGTTGCCGATGAGGCAGTCGATGCAATGGAAGCATTCCTGGCTACCGATGGCGCAATCGACCAATACCTGGCAGATCAGCTGCTTGTACCGTTGGCTATCACATCAGGTCCTTCACAATTAAGTACATCGAAAGTGACCCAACATTTATGCACGAATGCGGATATCATCCGCGAATTTTTACCTGTGAAAATATACATCCATGGCGATATCGGAGAACCCGGGTTGATAAGTGTTACCCCGGCAAATTAATAAACAGCCTGAATTGCCTGAAGCACTTCTTTACAGTAGTTCTTTCATCAACAATTTTTTCTATTTTGGAAAGAGGCCGGCATTGTCGCCGGCCTCTTTGGCTATGTTATTGATTAACCGATCTATTGTTCTCCAATATTTTATTTACTTACAAAGGGCAGATACACCTTAAAGACCAGCACCACAAAATCGTGGGTCACCTCATCCGTACCCCAAGGCGTGGTTATGGTCAACGTGACCGTATATGTTTTAGCCTCGGTATAGAGGTGGGTTGGTTTTTGTAGATTGCTGATGGTGCCATCTCCAAAGTTCCACAGGTATATAAATGGACCGGTTCCTGTAGATGTATTTGTGAATACCGCCGTCTCACCTAAGATAACAGGCGAATTGCTGGTAAATCCGGCCTGAGGAGGCGGTGGTGTGGCCCTCAGGGTTATAGGTAAGCGTACATCGTTGTTATAAGGATCGTCAGCGACCAGCCATAAAGTAGCCGTGTATGTGCCGCTTACCACGGGTGCATATAACCCAACATCGATACTTGTAGAAGCCCCGGGTAAAACTACACCACCTATCGAGCTCAGCTTCACCCAGTCCGATGTTACCCCTCCACCACGTGCGGTGGTCACGGCTTTGAAGGCATCCAGCAAACCATACCCCCAGACATTGTTCGGGTGGCTGGTAGGTGTATCACCACCGCATCCCTGTGTGGTATAGAACGGTTTTGCTGACTGTTGGAGGACCCAACCGGTCAGGTCTATTTGCCCCTTCAGCTCAGGATCCACAGACCATAGTAACGCGACAACACCTGCCACATGCGGTGAAGCCATGCTGGTGCCGTTATAATTAGCATAAGAGTTGGTCGGCACACTCGAGCGGATATTCGCGCCCGGTGCAGTGATATCAGGTTTGAGAATGCCCGTATAGAGGGCAGGACCTCGACTCGAGAAACCAGTGATGTTATCATTTATATCTGAAGCTCCGGCTGCGAAAGCATTCCAGTTATCCCCAGGTGAACCGGCTGTGGAACAATTCGGCCCAGCATTGCCGTTAGAGAAGGCTGGGAAGATTCCAGCCGCACGCCAGGCCGAGATGGCTCCGGTATAAAAGTAATCGTTTGAACCCCCACCCCAGGAGTTATTGACTACATTGGGTCTCTTCGTGGGATCAGGGAAATGTCCTGTCAAGTCTGTGGGTGCTAAAATCCATTGAGCGCAAACCAGAAGCTCATTGGTTAGCAAGTAACCGGATACATCGTCCCCACCCTTGCATGAGATCCACTTAGCGCCCGGCGCTACACCGATCTGATTGGCGCTACCATCGTCACCGACCATCGTTCCCATGACATGGGTACCGTGTGCACCCAGGTCATGGGGTACGGTTGGACTCTGTCCATATGGATCGAACCAGTTATAGTTATGGTTTGCTGTAACGCCATCCCAGCCGCGGTAGTGGGATTTCAAGGCAGGATGATCCCATTGGGTTCCCGTGTCAACCTCCGCAACCACAATCCCCTCGCCTTTTACGCCATAGGTAGTCCACACCAGATCAGCGTTAACTTTACTGATGTTCCACTCAATAGTTTCAGGAACAAGAACTGGAGTAAGCAGTTGTTCAACCCAACTGATATTCTCTGTTTTCACGGGAATGCGGTGATTAGCAATGATCTGAGCTACGTCTGTACGGGCTGCCAGGCTGTCAACCAGATTAAGATCACCGCCTTTGACGATGACGCCATTGATGATGTAGAGCGGTGTATAAGCTACACTGCGGTTGTCCAGGAAGGTAAGTAAGCCACGCTGATTACTATCTGCAAAGGTACGCAGTGTATTGTATACAAATTGACCGCGCGTATTCCAATCTTTGATGCTAAAAGCTGGGCTTAGATCAGCTTGCTGGGCTAAGACAACCACGAAATCAGCTTTCCCATTCGGTGAAGCTGCCAGATCCTCATAGAGCTGTGGATCCAAGCGGGGTAGTCCAGGAACAGCTGCTTCAGCTGGCGGTGGCGTAGGTTGTGAACCATCCACCACATTGAGGTTATATACCAATGGACCAGTCCCTGAGTTGGTTATCGTCAATGTCTGGGTTAAACTCCCACCCAAATACAGGTTAACGTTGAAACCATCCATAGGAGTCCAGGACATATTCGACCCAACTAAATTGATGTCTATAATGTCCGGGTTAATGGCAAAGTCCACATTGATAGATCCCGTAGGCCAACCGCTTGGATAGAAGGATGGTTGGTAGTAACGGGCAGATGTTGCTAAAAGATAAGTATCTGGAGGTAAATTGGCAAAGAGATATTCCCCGATTTCATTTGTATAGGCGTCAAAATATTTATCCAACCCATTCGGGGTATTTTGGACATAGACATAAGCATGGATTATGGGCAGATTGGTGTTAGCATCTCGAATAACACCTCTGACCTCACACTCAACCCGTGCACTGACCACCTGGCTGTCATGAATATCTGGGTTGGTTTGGGAGGTCGCTGTGACCGTAAAGACTCCGGCGGACAGACAGGTATAACTATCGGGCAGGTTTATACCCATATCAAATGTTATTTCCGCCCCATTCCCAACCGGGCCAACACTAGCAGGCATGGTAACTGTCCAGGTAACATCGGAGGTGTAGCTGAGGTTAAATGTTTCCGCGCTCCCAGTGTTATTGGTCAGGTAAAAATGGTGCACAACGCTTGCACCTGCTGGTCCGGTCACCTGTAGTTGGTCAGGCAGAAGGGTTACCTGCCCCCCCGTAATTGAGAAAAACTCACTCGAGTTGGTCATGGCATTGGCGCCAGACCCATCATATCCGCCAAAAACCCAAATACCGGGTACACCATCTCCTAAACCACTTGGCCCGTTTGTTGGATTGGCTGGCATATAAACCGCCGCCTGGTTGCGTCGTCCCGTAGCAGGATTAGGGATGACCAATTGAGGAAAATCTTCCCAGGTATCGGTAGCTATGTCATAGCGGGAAACCCAACGGTACGGACCCGGTAGAGGCCAATAACCACCAACTACAAAAATACCACCCCCCGTGCCACCCAGGTATCCTTCATTCACAAAAACAGCCGGGGCATCGCCATTGGCGCTGGGCAAGTCAGCCATTAATCCATCCTGCCAGCAAGCGCCCAGGTTATCTATATCCAAAACGACCGTATCTGTGATGGGGGTTAACGAACCGGCGATATATTCATCACCACCCATGGCATAAATTTTATTTCCGACGACCGCCGAGGCGATATAGCTGCTTGGCGAAGCTAGATTACAACCAATATTAGTCCAACGGCTGCCAGCAGATGCCTGTGGATCGTACCGATAGGTCTCCGCATACATTACTGAACCAGTAAATCCGCCAAAGACATAAAGCTTCCCATTAACAGCCACGACACCACCCGGTGAACCCAATGGTGATGCCGGATATGGATCAGTCGCTATCGTTGCTACCGTGTTATCGTCTGGATAATAAACTTGAACAGCATTAGACTGACCACCAGCACTGTTACGACCACCGACGATATAAAGACCTGGTCCGTGTCCAGTACCATCGTCATCGATGAGTGCTATGATATAGTTCGAGACAGGGGTTGGTACCGTTGCACCAGTTGAGCCATAAGTCCGGGTGCCAAGATCGAAATAAAATATGGTCCCTGTCGTGCTATTATCTTCACGACGTCCACCCAGGAAATATATCCGGTTAGTGCTCGCGTAATAATATCCGGTGAAACGTGCTAAACCCTCACCGGCAGTTCCCCCCCAAAGCGTATAGTCCATATCGGGGCCCATTTGCCATGCACCTCTCCAGACTTCAGGGCTTAAAGGTGAGAAGGCTTGTGTCTTGTCCGTGAGGGTGATCAGCATAACGAAGACTAGGCTCATCCCGATCAACACACTACCGAAGATAAATATCTTTTTATACATGGCATCTCCTTCTCTGCTTTATTGTTCATATGAGACTTGGATTTATGAGGGGAATGCTGTATTGAAGAAAATTTCTATATTGACTTAGATATCAACGATTATAAAAAGAAAAAAATTGAATATTTAAAAGAAATAGCGAGATCTGTCGCCGATGAAGTATCTTCAACTAAAAAAGAAAAAATTTTATCTTCCATGTCGGCCTAT
>CAZPWU010000003.1:0-18121 GCA_964590325.1 uncultured Anaerolineaceae bacterium
TGCCAATACCGGTCTCATTTACTAATTTCACGGCTACCGGACGGTCTAGCAGAGACTCATAGGCCCGATAGACGGTACCCATACCACCGCGGCCAAGCTCAACAACAAGCCGATAACGATTATTTAAAACCGTATCCATCTTGTTATCCTTATGAGCTTGTCTGACTTTAAAACATTACAGCCGTTTAACTACCATTAGTGTGATGTCATCAAACGGTACAGACGCGCCGGTAAAATCGCTCACTTCCTTTTCTAATATCGCTACAATATCTGCAGCAGTCGCTTCCTGATGTTCCCTGCTTATTTTGTACTACCCAACCCGCAAACCCCTTCCCTAATTGAACCCGGAACGGTTTAATCTCAGAAGATTTCTCGCCGAGCGCGATCTGGAATAACAAATCATCTCCCTCGATGGTGAGGATAGATGCCGCCTCAGCGTTAAAGATTTCCTGGACACGCCGCAGACAGGCTGTAAGCACACGCTCGAGGTCGAGGGTAGATGTTAAATCGGCGCTGATCTCTTGTAGTAGGCTTAATGTTTGCAGCTTATCCTGCGCATCGCGGAAAAGCCTGGCGTTTTCAATAGCTACAGCAGCGTTTGCAGCAATAGCAGTTAACAGCTCCAGGTCGGATTGGTTAAATATGCCAGCCTGGAGTCGGTTGTCAATGTAAATAACACCGAGGATATTATCTTTGAGTTTTAATGGGGCACATAATATTGAGCGGAGGCCGAGGATCATTACGCTTTGCCTCTCGCTGAAGCGAACATCCGTTTGGGCATCATCAGTGAGGATTGACACCCCTTCTCGGGCGACTCTTTCAACCACGCTCCGTGATATTTGAAATTGGGGTTGATCGATGAGCTGTTGGTCTATCCCTCTAGCGACCTGGAATATCAATTTACCGTTACTATCGGATAACATCACAAAACCACGCCCTGCATGCATTGCCTTTATTACTTCATCCATTACGAGGTTTAAAACCTCCTCGAGATTAAGAGAGGAGTTAAAGGTCTGTGTTAATTGATAAAGCAATGCAAGCCGGTTACCAGGAGGTTGTGAAAGATCAGGTTTTATCATAGCGCCAATGAATTTATTAAACTATATTGCGTCTAAACCAGGTCGAATTTTCCGTATCAGGTCCCGAGAAGCCAGCGCATCCAGAACATTTAACTCAAAAATAATCGGACCTTGAAAATTAGAGATAACTAATTGATCCAACAGCTGGGATACTTCCAGATCTCCTGTTCCAAGGGGACGGTGATCTTTCCCATAGCCAATATGATGCTCAGGTCCTTGCCAGGGACCATCGTGCAGATGGATTTCACCCAGACGAGGCAAGCAGCGCAAGAGTGCCTCGAAGAGACCGATCGGTCCAGAAAAACCAACCAGCACATGTCCCGTGTCCAGGCATATTGACAGATCAAGTTCATCAGCGAGCTCAAGGGTCAATTCGAATGGGAACTCAACAGTTTCGATTGCCAGCTGACGTGAAGGTAGTCCTGTCTCTTGCAAGATGGTCTTCAGGCTTTGGCGTGCGCCAGCCTGGAACAGCCTTAGGATGATTCCATGTGCGGATTCAGGGATCCGCATCCGATAGAATTCCGCTGCCAGTGCCCCAGTAGCATGCAGTACATATATTTCAGGCTCGAGCACCTGTGTGGCAAGGATGGTCTCAATAATAGCTTGTACTGATCCCTGCCGGACCGGTGTGAGCGGTGTAGAAGGCTCAACTGACCAAAGCGGTAGATGAACCGTATAACTGAGTTCCATTTCTGATTTAAGTCTGGCCAGATTTTGGATCGCGCCAGGTGAGTAAGATTGGGGGAAAAATGATACGAGGTCCCCGCCTAACTCAATGAGTTTAAACCCATGGGAGGCCAAGTTGCGTACTAGATTGGTATGGTCAAAGTTGGCAATGCTTGCCAGTAAACCTTCCGGAGTCAATCCCGACGGAACCAACGCATCAATTTGCATCGCCATGATACCAAAGCGCATAGTTAACCTCTTTACAAACAATGGGTTATACTAATTATAGATTATCTCACGGATAGGTTTGACGGGCAAGCAACAGGCTTTAGTGTAGAATTATCCATAATTCACCATGATAAAATCATGCTATGCTATATACGACCCTGATTTCCACGGTAGAACTATATAAACATCTTCATGATCCAAATTGGGTTGTGTTTGACTGTCGTTTTTCTATGGCTGACCCTGCACGCGGACAGAAGGATTACTCGAGTGCACATATTCCTGGCGCGGTTTACGCTCACCTGGATGAAGACCTCTCCGGTTCAGTAGTTCGCGGCGTTACTGGGCGCCACCCACTTCCATCTGTGGAAGCGATTTCAGAAAAATTTTCCCGGTGGGGGATCGGTCCTGGAGTGCAGGTTGTTGCATACGACGATAACGGAGGGGTGATGGCAGCTGGTCGCTTGTGGTGGCTATTGCGCTGGCTGGGCCATGAGGCAGCATCGGTTCTAGATGGTGGATGGTCTGTCTGGAAACGCGAAGGCCTTCCGGAACATTCAGGCGTTGAAAGCCGCCCAACTCACCATTTTATACCTAAACTACGACCAGAACTGGTAGTAAACAGCACTGAAGTGGAAAAGATATATCAAGATCCAGCCTATCGTATCCTGGATGCTCGTTCTACCGACCGTTACCATGGTGTGAATGAGATAATTGACCCCGTAGCTGGTCATATCCCTGGATCCATTTCTGCCCCTTATACAGAAAACCTGACCCCCTCTGCACAATTTACGAGCGAAGAAAGGTTACGGGAGCGCTACCTGGCGTTGCTTAATGGGGTGCCTGCAGCCAATACAGTTGTATATTGCGGTTCTGGTGTATCCGCAATACATGACATCCTGGCTATAGAATGCGCAGGCTTGGGCTTTGCTCGTCTCTACGCTGGTTCGTGGAGTGAATGGATAACAGATACTCGTCGGCCAATTTCCAAATGACGATAATTCTTACCTGAATAAAATCCCTCTACATTCCCTGGAAACGGGAGTCATCAATTTCTTTACGTAACTTTTCATCCTCAGACGGTTCAGGAACCTGACCGGTCTCCTGAGCTTTTCCTAATTCTGCGGATTCGGCTGCACGCAGCTCAGACATTGGTTTAGGTCTCACCATAGCCCACTTTCCACAATATGGACACCGATCAAACTTACTGAGGCCAAGATTAAAAGCAAAAAAATGTAATGCATAGGGACGTTCGCACCTTGGGCAAATTGTGCCACCGGCAGCCCCATATTTACGAGGTGCACCTGGGGGGAGAACTTGCTTCCTGCCTCCCATGATGATCGGCACTAAAAAGGAAAGCAGCATTACGATAGCCAGGACACCGAGAATAGGTAGCGCAATTTTAAAACCTGCTTGCATGCCTGTACTGGCTGTTACGAAAGTTACAGTGATATCAGTCGACTTTAATTCACTCCCGTCAGAAGTGTACCCGACTGCGTTTATGGTGTGAGAACCTAAAGCGTAGCTATCGGTGGAAAATTGTAACTGAAAGGGAGACTGGGTGGCTTCTCCCATAGATTTACCATCAATTAAAAAGACTACCCGGTTTATGGTTGACGGTCCGTTAGCCGTGAGGTTGAAAGTACCCTGTATCTCATGGGGCTGCTTTAGAAAACCCGAATCGTAACCGAATACTCCCCTCAGTTTTATATCAAGCGTAACCTCACTTTGTGCGAGAACAGGATTAACACCCAATATCATAATAACGATCAGAAATAGCGGTACATATTTTTTCATATTCTTATTTCCATCGGGTGAGTATGGTTTCACGTTGGAAGAGGCGTACGGCAAGGTATACTAGGATGCAATCTAAGAAAACAAGACCTCCAGCAATCCCGATCACTAACTTACTATTAATGACGATCAGGCCTCCAATTTGTGCAAAGAATATAGCTAATAGAGGTACGATGACCACCATGGATAGCTGTTCTGCGACACGAGGGTCATTAACCCGCGATGACACAATAATGCTGACATCTATGGACATGATTGCCATGAGTGGCCCAACGATGAAAACTGCGATAAGCCATCGGGCATCCATCAGGGCCAAAAATAACGCCCTATTGGGAATGAGGATCCAAGCACCTAAAGCAAACAGGGCGAAGGCGCCATAGGTAGCAAGGATAGCCGGTATAGCAGCAGCTAAGCTCTTACCGGTTAATAATTCAGCAGTGGTAATCGGGGTAGCTAGCAAAGGCTCCAGACTATGCGTTGTCTTCTCGCCAACGATAGAGTAAGCTGATATCGTGACTGGGATTGCCAACGGTAGGATCATGAACATCAGCATAAATTGGCTCACCATATAGACCTGGAAACAATCTCCCCCACTGAGTGTCCCCGGGCAGAATGCGTTCATATCTGCAGGCATCTGGTTACTTGAGACGCTGCCTAAACTGCTGTCTTTTATAGCGAATAAAATCCCTAATGGCAAAGCAGTCAAGATAAGTGGAAGAAATGCCACCGTAAATAGGACCATATGGTTTTTGAAGACTTCAGCCCATTCCTTTTGAATGATTGTCTTAATCTTATTCATCGTTTATCTTCGTCCTTAATCTTCCGTTGGCCATAATTCACGCATTCTTTACCAACTGTAGGTACACATCTTCCAATGAGTGGCGTAATTCACCTACGAATTGGATGTCTGCACCTGCACCGACCAGAGCGCGTACAATATTTGGATTATGGGTCTCCGGGTCATCCATCATCACCACTAACTTGTTGTCGATTACCTTGACATCCTTGACAAAAGGCATAGAACGGATAGGGGTTGCCAGGGCTTCATCGGCAGTGCTCAGGTGAAAGACCACCTTCTTACCGAATATCTGTGAACGAAGCTTGTCAGGTGTATCGATGACTAAGAGGTGAGTTTTAAAGACTCCAATGCGGTCGCACAAACGGTCGGCTTCATCCAGGTTATGGGTACATAGAAATATGGTTCGACCTTCTTTACGCAATTCGGCGATAAAATCGTGCACCAGGTGGGCTGACTCTGGATCCAGTGAAGCTGTGGGCTCATCTAAAAAGAGTATTTTGGGTTCATGGAGTAAGGCGCGTGCGATAGCCAGTTTTTGTTTCATCCCTTTAGAGAATGTGCCAGCTTCATCAAAACGGCGTTCCCATAAGCCCAGCATGCGCAGGTATTTCTCAACTTGCCCTTTTGGATCTTTAACCTCATAAAGGTTTGCATAAATTCGCAGGTTATATTCGGCACTCAGGTTATCATACATACCAGGTGTCTCGGTAAGGATTCCTACTGACCGGCGGATCTGTGTATCATCTTTACCGACCGCGTAACCATTGACAATAGCAGTGCCATCGGTTGGTCCAATTAAGCTGGTCAGCATACGCACTGTAGTGGTCTTGCCTGCGCCGTTTGGACCGAGAAAGCCAAATACTTCACCTTCGTGGACTTCCATCGTCAGACGGTCTACTGCCAGGGTAGAACCGAAAGATTTTGTCAAGTTTTCAGTTTTGATCATATGTTTTAATTGTAACGGGTACTGTCTAATTTTTCTGCTGTTTCTTCCACCTCGACAGGTGTAATCGTCAGCTTTGGGATTGGAAGTTTGTCGATAGGGATTTCCACCGGTTCAGGCTGGCGAAGTAGGAAGATGATAGCAATGCTTACCAATGCGCAAATTCCTACGATGCCTTCGGTGATATATACACCCCAGAGAGAAACCGTATATACAGCACTGGCATCTAAGCATGCATGCCATAGAACTGCCAGCCACAGCCAGCGGATTTGACGGCGTGTGAAAGCCTGTAAAACGATGACTGCCAATGAAACCTGGCAGATCTCAGTGAATAGGCGTTCAACTGCGGGAAGTAAGGACTGATACCAGGTTGCAGACCAATAAGCAGTTATCTGCTCTTGAGCAGTTATGAGTTGATTTGGGAGTACAATGGTGGATAAATCTACACCACGGAGAGCGATCATCCGTATGAAAGTGTAAAGAACCAACAGTCCTATGATGAGGGCTTCCATACCGCCGTGACCGGCGCCCAACAGTACCCCCTTTCTCCAAGAACGAGCGTCTTTCGCCCACCAACGGAACACCACGTAGCGAGAAAATTCTTCAAATAACCCGGCACTTAAACCCAGGATGACGGCATTGAACAAGGTCAGCCAGGCAGTTGGGGGTACTGGTAAGATCCCTCTGCTGAATAAAATTGTCAACACGATGTTAAATGGGATATGGAAAACCTGTGATAGGATGAATATGGCACAACCAATCCAGTATAAGCGCCAATCCAATTGGAATTTTCGTGTGATCCATATTCCCAACCCTAAAGCTAAGGTAACAATGATCACAGCACTGAGCGGATATGTAAGATAAAGTATAGCCATATATCCTCGGGTACAAAGGATGGTCTCACACAAAAACCCAGGCGATTATACTTCACTTTCAAATTCAATGTTTCAATACATACGTGGGTCTATGGGGTTCTCATGGTAAGGTACCGGATTTGGGGGTGTGAGTGTGCGGATGCACGCGCACACCCCCAAATCCGGTTATCCACCACGGCAATTCTAAATGAGCCACGTACGTACGCCAGACCTGGAATGGATGATGTTGAGTGACCAGGTGAGCGAGGTTATTTTATTACAGCCTTGGTGAACGAATACTATGAATATAATGTTTGATCCTATCGGTATAGTTCCAGAACTATCCCCTGATCTGGAGTGGATGCTGCAAAGTGATCAGGTGAGCGATAGCAGTCTGTTAGCGACGTTGATTTATGAATATTACGCAGAAGTCTACCGTTTATCACTGGCAATCTTAAAGAATCCGCTGAAAGCTGCGCGTGCTGTCGAAGAAACCTTTATCAATGTGGTTTTAAAACATCATCGTTACTCTCCGGATACCAGTATAAAAATATGGCTTTATTCCATCACTGTTAAGGCTTGTTGGTATATCCAACGAAAGGATGAAAAGGGATTTTCCCATACTGAGGATCATAGGAATGATTTAGTAACCATCCAGCGTTCCAGTGATAAAAACAGTTCCGAGGATTCGGAAAATTTCATAGACGATTTAAGCGAAAAACACCGTATCCCCTTGCTTTTAGATTATCTCTTTGACCTGGATAATTCTGAAATCTCCCAGGTTCTTAAAATTCATGAGGTACTGGTAGTTCTTCGTCTTGAAAATGCCAGGCAAATATTACAAGAGCAACTGGTTGATGAGAGTAAGTCTGATAATGATAGTTGGGAAAGTAAATATCGCACGAAAATAAAAGAACGTTACCCAATCCCTGAAGTGGATGAGGCTCTATTTAATACCATAAATAATAATATTTACCCCAAAATTGTAAAGCGACGGGATAACAGAAGATTTATCTCAACAGTTCGAGAGATATCTATTGGAGGGATAGCCATTGTTTTAGTATTACTTTTCGGATGGATTTTGGGATTATTGAATCCAAAGCCGAGAAATGAAGAAACCTCGAAGCTTATTGCATTGGCGACCCAAACACCTCATCATTTATACAAGGGGGCATTTATATACCCGACTGCCAATCCATCGGACCACTTAATATCTCCAACACCGGTCAAACCTGTGCCAGAATCCGCGCCGTTAAAAGAAACAGACAATATCACGTATATTCTCGCACGTATCAGGGCAAGCCGGGACTCCTGGAGAACACTATGGGCGGATGCGACGATTGTGGATTATGGTCCTCTTGGTTATGCTGGACCTCCCCAGGTATACCGGAATCAGGTTTGGATCAGTCAACCTGACCAAATGCTTATACTTGGAGGACCCCCAACAGCTATCGCGGACTATCTCCGGGTTGTTATGGTGAATAATTTTTATGAAATGGATTTAACGAGCGGGATGGCTTATTACCCTGGCTCAATTGATTTTCTACCAACAGATACTACCTCGAAGCTGCTTATCGAGCATGTACAAAATTATAGTGCCAGAAATCAATTATATGGTTTCTATTTATCAAACATTCTTTCACCCTTATTATCTGACATCAGCTTTGGGAATTATGAAGTCGTTGGGGAATCAACCTCCTCCGGACGAGATAGTCTGGTCTTAGCTCATAATATTGAAGGTGTGACTAAGGATCTAACCTGGATAGACGTGAAGACTGGAGTTATCTTGGGTTGGAGACTGTTCGATAATAAAGATCCCAGGATAGTCTGGAGGGATATTTTTATTACAGCAATCTCCTTCGATTTTAATTTTCCACGGGGTTTCTTTTATCAACAACCCTCAGGAGGTAAGATAAGTTGGTTGGATATCTGGAAACCAATGTCACAATATTCTGCTATTAACCTACAATCTAACCGGAGTTTAACGAGTGGACATGAAATACGCCCAACCCCATTAATCAAGCTACCGGATGGTTGGGATCCATCTCAGGGGCGGTTAACTTTTCAATGGTCGATTGAGCCGGCACAAACCGGGGAAACTGACCTGTTCTCAGATGATTTTTACCTGGGTCAGGTTTTTAAAATGGGTGACCCCTGGTCTCTCTTATGTACACGATCACCGGATGGGCAGAAAATTGCCTTTATCGAATCGCCAGATATACCTATTTACGCTTCGCAGGGGATTTATTGGTTCAGCTTAATAAATCCTCAAGAAGTACATACCCTTCTCTCTAACGGTACGGTTGCCAGCGATGTTGCTTTTTCACCGGATAGTCGTTACCTTGCTTACTTTGGCTGTGGTGGTCAAGATGAAAACTGCGGTGTCTATATTTATGACACTCAGACTCTTAAAAATCGAAAATTCATTGCTGCGGCAGTTGCAGGATACTTTGCCTGGAGTCCGGATGGTCAGTATCTGGCGATGGTTGCAGCAACGGGTAGGTCAAATATGAGCCTTCATGTCTACCGTGTCACTACGGCAGAGATGGTTTATTATGGTTCGATGAACTGGCAAACTATGCTTCCAGCGCCTGATTCACCGACAAACCAGTGGGGAGTCGAATTTCCACCGGAGATGGTTGGCCTGGAGGGGTGCGCCTTCCCACCCCGGAAACAAATAAATCCAGGATCAGGTGTCCCTTATCATTACTACCAGAAATAGCTAACTTAGCTCTAAGAGGCCGGAAAGAGGGTATGTGGAGGGACATAAGTCCCACCACATACCCTCTTTTCGGTGGTTTATACAGCTCAGACTTGAGCTTGGGCAGTTACCGAAAAGGTATAATAAGCCCTGGTAATTTAAACGGTTGGGAGGGATATGGCAAGCATATGCTGAAATATTGGAATTTATCAAACGGATTGAGACATTTAAACAGCTAATTTGGAGTAATCTGGTATAATTTGGGGTTGATTTAAAACTGACGAAGTTTACCTGATCACTGTCGGAGTCAACAATGAGACACAGGGTGGGCGGCATGATACAAAGGAGCCATTTTTATGGAAAAAAAACAACACTTGGATCTCTTTTACCAGATGGTGTTGATCCGTCGGGTTGAGGAACGATCTGCTGAACTCTATCAACAGGGGAAAATCGGTGGATTTTTACACCTATATATTGGTCAAGAGGCGGTCAGTACGGGTTTAATCTCAGCTCGCGAGCCTCAAGATCGGGTCATCACTGCATATCGTGATCACGGCGTCGCCATCAATTGTGGTATCCCAGCCAGGATTGTGATGGCTGAGCTGCTTGGTAAGACAACTGGTTGTTCAAAAGGCAGGGGTGGTTCGATGCACATGGCAGATGTATCAAAAAATTACTTTGGTGGACATGCTGTTGTAGGAGCACACCTGCCCATTGCAGCGGGATTAGCGTTGGGCGATGTCTACCAGCATCAGAATAGAGCCACAATTTGCATGTTTGGCGATGGTGCTACCAATATAGGCTTTTTCCACGAAGCTCTTAATTTGTCTAAAATATGGCATCTGCCCATATTATGGGTCTGCGAGAACAACCAGTACGGTATGGGAACGGCTGTCGAGCGTGCCTCTGCTGTTCCAGAAATTCGTCAAAAAGCTGATGGGTATGGGATCCCGAACCAACGTATTGATGGTATGGATATTATGACAGTGTGGGAGACTGCCCAACAGTTATTACCAATGGTTCGTGGGGGTGGAGGCCCGTATTTCCTTGAAGTGGTAACCTATCGCTATCGCGGTCACTCCATGGGTGATCCTGAACGCTATCGTAAACCGGAAGAAGTTAAGAAGTGGCAGGAAAACGACCCGATTGGGATTTATCACCGCTACTTAACCAGTAATAATATCGCTACCGAAGATGAGTTGGACAAGCTGGAGTCACGGGTTATGGTCGAGGTACAAGAAGCAGTTGAATTCGCCGAATCCAGCCCCGAGCCAGCACTCGAGACATTATTTGATAATATCTATGTAGAAAATTAAGGCACCGGGAAAGGGGAACTGTTTTTTGTTTCTTCTTTATACCATATCCTTTATTATACTAATGAGGACTTTATGGCTAAAATCACCATGCGCGAAGCAATTTCCCAGGCTTTATGGGAGGAAATGGAACGAGACCCGAAAGTATTCATTATGGGTGAAGAAGTCGGCGTCTGGGGTGGGTCTTATGCCGTAACTCGCGGCTTTTATGATCATTTTGGCCCCGATCGGGTCAGGGACACTCCAATCTCTGAAGCAGTTATCGTCGGTTCAGCGATTGGCGCAGCTCTCACAGGATTACGCCCGGTCGCTGAATTAATGACTATCAATTTCGCTTTTGTGGCAATGGATCACATAGTAAATGAAGCTGCTAAACTACATTATATGTTTGGCGGTCAGTTTATCCTTCCGATGGTGATCCGTACCGTCGGTGGGGGTGGTCGCCAATTAGCAGCTACGCATTCACAGACCCCTGATGCAATCTTCGCTCACTTTCCAGGGCTTAAGGTAGTGTCGCCGGGCACCCCCGAGGATGCAAAAGGACTTTTAAAATCCGCCATCCGTTCCGATGACCCGATTTTATACATCGAGCATGCCACTATGTACCAGATGCGTGGGGAAGTACGAGAGGGGGATTATACAATCCCGATCGGAAAGTCGAAGATCCAACGACCGGGTCGTGATGTCACTATCGTAACATACAGCAAGATGTTGGATACATCGAGCAAAGCGGCGAACCAGCTTGCAAAAGAGGGCATTGAAGTTGAGATTGTCGACCTGCGTACATTACGCCCTCTCGATATGGAACCTGTACTGGAGTCGTTCAAAAAGACTAACCGAGCTGTGATTGTCGAAGAGGGTTGGCGATCTTACGGGGTGGGGTCGGAGGTAGCTTCTCGTATCTACGAACAGGCATTCGATTATGTGGATGCTCCAATACAGCGTGTGGCCCAAAAGGAAGTCCCATTACCCTATAATCGCTCATTGGAACAATATGCGCTACCTCAAGTTGAGGATGTTGTCAAAGCAGTTAAGGAGGTATTGTAATGGCAGATATCGTCACCATGCCTAAGCTTGGTTTTGATATGGCTGAGGGTACACTCGTTCGTTGGGTAGTTCCTGAAGGAGGCGCGATCACAAAAGGTGCAGTTCTGGCTGAGATTGAGACTGATAAAGCGACGGTTGAAGTGGAATCTTATTTCGATGGGCTTGTGACACGCCATTTGGTTACGGAAGGCACGGTAGTGCCCATTAATACCCCGATAGCTGTGATCGCTGCTCCTGGCGAACAGGTTGACTATAAAACTTTATTTGGTGAAGTAGCAACAGTACAAGTAATAAAAAAGACAGACGAGGAGGAAAAAGGCACTGTTGCTACAATTGTTCTTGCTGAAACGACACCTGCAGTTCCTCCTGCTCCGGTCATAGAAGGCCAGATCCCAGAAGGGGTTCGAGCTTCTCCATTAGCCCGTCGTATAGCCGCTGAGCGCGGTATTAATCTGATATCAGTGAAAGGTTCTGGTCCTGGAGGGCGCATTACCAAAAAAGATATCGAAACTTTTAAGGTAACCCCAGCCGCACCTACCGTAACTGCAGCCCCGGCCGCACCAACCTTAGTTGCTTCAGCCATTCCCTCAGAAGCAGTACCTCTCAATAGTTTACGCGCTGCGATTGGTCGTCGGATGACCGAGGCCAAACAGCAGGTACCCCATTTTTATGTCACTCACGAATATGATGTTGCCGCACTGTTAGATTTACGAAAGCAGATGAATACTCTGTTGAGTGATGATGAAAGGCTTTCTGTTAACGATTTTATTGTTAAAGCAGTTGCACTTACCCTGCGACAGTTCCCTAATCTTAACGCTTCGTTACAAGGCAGTCAGGTGATCCGGCATACCCAGATCAATATCGGTAACGCAGTCACTGTAGAAGGAGGCCTGCTGACTGTGGTGTGTCGTGGTGCTGATCGCAAACCGTTAAAACAAATCGCGAACGAAGTCCGTACAATGGCTGAGCGTGCCCGTCAGGGAAAAGTGCATTCCGATGATATTGAAGGTTCCACCTTCTCGATCAGCAACCTGGGTATGTTCGACGTTGAACACTTTATTGCCATCATCAACCCGACTGAAGCAGCTATCCTTGCAGTGGGTACTGCACGCGAAGTGCCCGTTGTGGTTAATGGCGAGGTCAAGCCAGGATGGCGAATGAAAACCACATTATCGATAGATCATCGCGTTAGCGATGGTGCCGAAGCTGCCCGGTTCCTCCAGGCTCTGACGCAATACCTGGAACAACCCTTAAGATTGCTGATGTGAAAGTGGTAATCGATAAAGAAGCTTAAGTGTATAATTTAGTCATCACCCTAAAGTTCTTAGCCTCTCGATTGGTTTCGGTGGGATCCTAATGAAGTTGATATATATCTTAGGGTATCTTCGTTAGTGGAGTTGCAGGTTTAATGTTATATCGCCGTTTCATCCCGACAATTCTAGTTGTAGATGATGACCTGGAAACGGTCGGCCTATTGAGGATCGTGTTACAACGCGCAGGTTATACAGTCGTCACAGCAACACGTTGGGATGAAGTCACCGACAGGTTGCAGATCCTTAATCAACAAGGACAGACAATAGATCTGATTATTCTTGATATCATGATGCCGGATCTTAATGGGTTTGATTTATACCGATCTTTGGAAGTCGTCCTCTATCCAATGCCACCGGTTATCTTTTTGTCAGCAAAATGCATGTTGGAAGATATGGTCAAAGCCAGCGATCTGGGAGCAGCGAAATACCTGACAAAACCCACAACCCCTGAAAAGCTGCTGAAGACCGTGCAGGAAGTATTGAATCAGATCGGTAAATGAATTGAGATTTCCTAATGCCTTCTGTGGAGTACGATTTAAAGTATCTACAGGCGGGTATCACAACTCTTGAAAAATATCTGCTATCGGGGGAATTATATTGGCCCACTAATGCTACAGCACCGGCTGGTGAGCCGCCTTATCCACGCCTGACGCTTGAAAGCCTGTTGTTATCGTATGAACGATTACAGGCACAAGCCTTATCCCTGGCCCAAGAAGCAAGCCTGGTCCAATATAAACAACAATTACACACCATACGACTACACTGGCTATCTGCCTGGAGGGAAAAAGCTACACGCAGCTTTCATTCGCGATTAAACCTCTGGCGTAATTACCTTGATGAGTATCGCTATCATTCCGAAGAAAATGCCGAACGATATCCATATGAGGTACGCCAGCGGGTCATGGTCTATCTATTAAAAAGCGAGACTGATCATCTCGATAATCTTGATATTGAATTACTATCAAATCTGGATAATCTGTTAAAAGGAATACTAAAACCGGGAAAATTTGTTTGGAGTATTGAGCTCCAAACGCGGTTTGATAGGAAAACCTTTTGGTATCTTTATGGTTACCTTCCGAAGGAGGTTAATGGTTTTGATAGATAAAACCAGTCGTCATCGTTCTAGAAATAGTGGAGCAATTATTCAATGAGAGTCTTAATTGTTGATGATGACGAATCCTATCGTCTCTTGCTTACGAAAATACTTGCTCATAAAAAACATAATGTTATTGCTGCTGCTGATGGTCATTCAGCCTGGGAACTTCTACAAATTGAGCCTATCCAGTTAGTTATATCGGATTGGATAATGCCAGGCATCGATGGTCCCGAATTAATAAAACGTATTCGAAACGCCCATTTTCCTAATTATATTTATATTATCTTACTGACAGCCAGGAGCAGTATCAATGATATTGTTGATGGTTTAGAGTCAGGAGCGGACGATTACCTCACCAAGCCATTTGATGTTGAGGAATTACGCGCAAGGGTTGCGATCGGTGAGCGGATATTAGTATTGGAAAGGCGTTTGAGAGAAGCGCTAGATCGTCAGAAACATCTGGCAACGCATGATTATCTTACAGGAATGCTGAACCGTCGAGCGTTGTACGACGGAGCTAATAACGAGCTGATGCACGCAAGGCAGGCAGGAAAACCCATGAGTATTGTCATGATTGACATGGATTATTTTAAAAATGTAAATGATGAACATGGGCACTTGATAGGCGACCAGGCTCTGTGTTTGATTTCCGAGACTATAACAAAGATTACTCGGGATAATGACCTGGTAGGTCGTTGGGGTGGAGAGGAGTTTATGTTAGTTTTACCGGGTACGGACCTGGAGGAGGCAAGGGAAATCGCTGAACATGTCAGGTCGGGAATAGCTACGACTATAATGCAGCTACCAGATGGATTTCACTTATACATGAAAGCCAGCTGTGGGGTAGCTTCAGTATATCCTGACGAAGCGGCTACTATCGATATAATGGTACAGCGGGCAGACGAGGCGTTATATCGCGCAAAGCGGGAAGGACGTAACCGGGTCTGTTTATTTGACAAAGGATGAATGGGGACTTACCTGATCATGGAGGCCTGTAAACAAAGTAACAAGGAGCGGGCCGCTCCCTGAGGCTCGTTGTGTGAAAGTACAATAATAGGCTGCTTTAACTCTTCCATCAGTTCTTTACTTAACACAGGAACATGGGTGTCCAATGTGGGAGTAGAACTTGCATCCACAAACCAACTTTGTGGGATATAACCGATCGCCGATTGATCGCTAGAGATGACCTTGAGCATAGCTAGCGGATTTGCGGCTATAGAAGCTTGTGTTGTGAAAGGTTTCCCCTGGAGGATTGTACTTTCGATGGCGTGACGGACATCATCATCTTCTGGAGAAATGTATATATGGACAGGACCGGTGCGGTTCCCTAATCCATCCCAATTTGTAATCTGACCAGAAAATAAACCGCTTAGAGTGTTATCAGACAAAATTGAAACTGAATTCGCTTTATTGACAATAATGACGATTTGTTCCCACCCGATTCTTGCTATATACTGTGGACGATAATTAGAAACCAAAGTCCCATTGCTCTGATTACGTATAGGTTCGCCCAACTGGATGGCGAAGTCGATATTATTTAGGTCAAAAAACGGGGCTGGAGTCTCATACTGGTATAAAGCAACCTCAGGATGGGACGATGCACAGTGATGTAATTGTTTTATAAGGTAGGTTAAAGAAGGGGTAATCGATATAGTTACAGCCTGGGGGGTGGGAGGTGCTGTAGAAGTAAATGTAGCAGTACAACTGACCAGGAATAATAATATAACCAGTGAGTATAAAACCGACCATTGCGTATAGATTATAATTTTAAATAACTTCATTACCTATATCACCATGGCTATTAAAATCAAGAAGCTGAGTGTAGCACAATAAATAATAAATATATATAGAGGACTGCGCGCTAAGAAAGCCAGCAGCCAACGGATCGACAGGTATCCAACTATTGCTGCGGTTATAAAACCAGCCAAGATCGCAGGCAGGTAAGAAATCATCCCTTGAATATTAAATACATCCCGCATTTCATATAACCCGGCTAAAAGCATAACCGGTATCGACATTAAAAAAGCAAAACGCGCTGCAGCAGGGCGGACGAATTGACGGGTCATTCCACCAGCGATCGTGGTGCCGGAGCGTGACACTCCTGGGAAGATTGACAAGACCTGAGCACACCCGATCCATAATGCATCTTTCCAGTTTAGACTATCTAATTCGCGGTTATGTTGACCGATCTTTTCTGCAATTAACAGTAATACAGCCGTCATGGAAAGACGGATGAAAGCCTCTAGCAATGGGTTTTTAAAGAGTTGTTCTACTAGGGGTTTAAATAAAATACCACCGATACCCGCGGGAATCGTTGCAAGGATCAAGAACCAACCCAGGCGTGCTTGAGGGTCGGCAAAAGGTTTCTTATTCCAGAGAGACGTAAGAGTTATCCTTATTATCTGATACAGCTCCTTCTTAAAATATATTATTAAGGCTAAAACCGTGCCTAGCTGAACCAGGACGATGAAGATGAATATAAAGCTTGATTGTTGTGGAGTTGGATTTTGCCAGCCGATTAAACGTTGCGCAATTAAGAGATGAGCGGTACTTGAGACTGGGATGAATTCTGTCAATCCCTGGATAATACCTAGGAGTATAGATTGTATAATGATCATAGGTTTATGGAATTAAAAGGTAGGGGGGTAGGGAGAAATATATTAAACTCATTCTAAATGGTTCTGATTAATCAGTATTGGCAACCCTTGCTTTTTCCTCAAAAAAGTTAGAAACAAACCCATCCAATTTATTATCCAGGATAGCCTGACGAAGATTATCGGTTAATTGTATCAGGGTATAAATGTTGTGGATTGATAATAGTGTGGCAGATAGCATTTCTTTTGCCATTATTAAATGCCGGATATAAGCACGGCTGAAGTGTTGACAGGTATAGCAAAAGCATCCCTCATCAATCGGATGGATATCATGGGTATAAGCAGCGTTGATCAGGTTAAGGCGTCCGGTTCGGGTTAATGCAGCATGATGACGTGCCAGGCGAGTAGGCAGCACGCAGTCGAACATATCCACCCCTCTCAATACACAATTAATAATATCCTCTGGAGTACCAACTCCCATCAGGTAGCGGGGTTTATCATTGGGTAACGTGAGGTCAACAATATCTAGTGCGGCATGCATTTCTGCTTTTGTCTCGCCTACTGAAAGACCACCAATTGCGTGTCCTGGGAACCCAAGCGAAGCGATGTACTCCGCTGAATTCTTACGTAAATCGAGGAAGATGCCTCCCTGTACAATCCCGAAAAGTGCCTGGTCAGTACGTGCCTTGACCCGGAAACAACGCTCAGCCCAGGCGTGAGTACGTGCCAGGGCACGCTCATTATATGCCCTATCGGTTGGTGGAGCGCATTCATCAAATGCCATGATGATATCAGCGCCTAAATTTTCCTGTACTGCTATAGATTTCTCCGGAGTAAAACGATGCATTGAACCATCGATATGGCTCTTGAAAGTAACGCCATCGTCATCGATTGTGCGTGTATCAGCTAAAGAAAATACTTGAAAACCACCCGAATCAGTCAGAATTGGTCCTGCCCAATTCATGAAGCGGTGTAAACCACCCATATCGGACACCAGCTCATCACCCGGGCGCAGATAGAGGTGGTAAGTATTCGAGAGTATTAAACTAGCTCCGAGCTCCTGCAATTGAGTAGGTGTCACTGCTTTAACGGTCGCCTGGGTGCCGACAGGTGCAAAGACAGGAGTTAATACAACACCATGAGGGGTGTGGAAAACCCCGGCACGGGCACGATCTTGACAAGCCTGGAGTTCGAAAGAAAAGGGAATTGCCACCGGATTCTATATAAAAATCTAGTATTGATAAAAGTGACGTTTGATTATACCGTAATATCTACCGGAAACACCCTCCATTGTGCCGTCTCAAAGGGTGATGATATAATTCCTTAATCCGGTGCGAATATTGTATAACTATTTCCTGCAGGAACTCGTTATAACCGGATTAGGTCTATTGGGACATAGCGGCAGGTCGTTTTATGCGATACGCAGCCTTTAAATGCTCTTAATTGGACAATATGCGTATTGTCGCAAAATGAAGACCTAGAATCCTGCAGGAATCAGACAGGAGATAATGATATGGAACCTTTAAACTTGCCAGGCCCAAAGGCACAGGCGATAATCGCCCGTGACCAGGCCGTCATCTCACCCTCTTATGCTCGCAGTTACCCCTTTGTAATGGACCACGGTAGAGGTTCTGAAGTTTGGGACGTAGATGGCAATCGCTTCCTGGATTTTGCTGCTGGTATAGCTGTTACTT
>CAZPWU010000004.1:0-16751 GCA_964590325.1 uncultured Anaerolineaceae bacterium
AGGCTTCAACTTTTTGACCATCACGCTCTAAATATCCCTCATATTCGATTCCGGTCCCTTGCGATACCCACCCACCCATCACAAACGGCAGATTTTGATCGGCAGGAATCCACTCTCCATTATACCGCCTTGCCAGGTGTAGGTGTGTACCTGTGGAATAACCGCCTTCACAGGAGGGGTGACCGATGTGCTCGCCAGCCTTCAGATATGTCCCGGCCTGGACCCGGTCACGCGATTCTACGTGCATATACAGGATTGTCCAGCCGGTCTCCTCAAAGCCATCACCATCCAGGTCCTGTACGACCTCCCCGTCCGCGGCGCGCACAATCAAGCCATCGGCAACAGCTACCTCCCAGGCATCACTAGACACACACCCATGGGCACCGCCAGGCGGGGCGAAATCCAGTGCAGCCCAGGCCGAGCCATCTCCCCAACCGCCATGTGGACCACCGGTGAACGCCCAATCCAGACCGGGTTCAAAAGGCAATTGGAGGCTTGGCTGGCTTAAATCAGGGGGTAGTATGGGATCGATGGCGTAATCAAAGGGGTAGCCGAAGAACTTTTGGAAGATCGCAAACAGACCGTTTTCCGAGACCGCAAGGTCCCAATGTTCACGATCATAAAGGAGGGCGAACATCTGCTGGATGCCGGCCGTCCCGGCATTGATGGTTGAGGTGACAGGCACTATGCTGCCATCCTTTAGCAGCCAATGACCTACAGCGTTCACCCGCCACAGGTAATAGCCGCGGTTGAGGTTGTTCGCTGCCCAGGCCAGTTGGAGGTACAGACCCTTACGCGACGACTCCGAAATGCCGATTGGGTACGTGTGCGTGGTTGGATCTGGATTGGCTTTTGTGACCCAACCGCTTTGATATTCCAGGACAGCCAGCAGCAAGCGCGGGTTGACCGAGTATTCGTAAGCGATGCGAGCGAGGATCTGATCACCCGTCATGACCTTGTCGTCGACCTTTTCTTCAAAGTGAGCCAGGTAGCCGTTTTTATTCTGGATGAATTTAAAGATATCCAAGCTCGTGCTGGCAGGACCATAGATCAGCTCGGAATCAGGGATGACTTTAAAATCAGAGCCGAGACCAGAGGGAGGGGGTACCGGGATCGTGAGGGTTTGCCCAACCGCCAGTAAGTTGGGGTTATCAATGTTATTCGCCTGTACTATATCCTCCATCCTCAGTCCATAGCGTTGAGCGATTTTTCCCAGAGAATCGCCGGGCTGAACTACGTATTGTTCGACCTCGGCGCGCAGACTGGGAACAGGGTGAGGAGCATCCGGCGTTGGAGACAGGATGGGGGCGTTCGGTGGGCGAGTGGCTGGGAGGAAAGGGGTGCGCGTAACTGGACCGCCAGCAATCTGGGGTGAGGCCTGGCTGTTGATATCCCATGGGGCAGAACCACCCGGTGCGCTCTGCTGGCAAGCCAGCAGGGCTATAAAGACAGCCAGGATTGGTAAGGTTATTTTTAAAGGGAAGCGGTTAGACCTACAGGAGATGGTCTCCATACACAGGAGCATTCTACACTGAACGAATCGGCGAGTCAACGGATCGATAAGCTATCGCCGTGCAAGTAACATGCCGGGATTTCCTGTCTTTCCTCAGTTAATTCCCACCCTTCCCCGTGTATAATTGCACCATCTTATAACCAGAGGGAATTATGCCCGCACTCATCGTTGAATGTATACCCAACTACTCCGAAGCACGCCGTCCTGAGGTAGTGGAGGCTATTCTACAAGCCATCCAATCTGTGCCCAACGTCCATGTTCTGGATCGCCATTCGGACATGGACCACAACCGCACTGTCCTGACCTTCGTCGGTCCACCGCAAGCCGTTGAAGAAGCCGCTTTCCAATCCATCCGCAAGGCAGCGGAGCTCATCAACCTGGACCAACATACCGGCGAACACCCCCGCATTGGGGCAACGGATGTAGTCCCGTTCGTGCCCATCTCGGGCGTCACCATGCAAGACTGTGTAGAGATCGCCCGTCATCTTGGACGCCGCGTTGGGGAGGAGTTGGGTATCCCGGTTTACCTGTATGAAGAGGCTGCCACCCGTCCGGAACGTCAGAACCTCGAAAACATCCGCCGCGGTCAGTATGAAGCCCTCAAGGTTGAAATCGCCACCAACCCCGATCGTATACCTGATTTCGGCCCACAACGGGTCACCCCCGCCGGAGCAACCGTGATTGGGGCCCGCCATCCGCTTATCGCCTACAACGTCTACCTGTCCACAGATGATGTAACTATTGCAAAAAAAATTGCCAAAGCAGTGCGCAATTCATCAGGCGGTTTGCGCTACGTCAAAGGATTGGGGATGCTGGTCGAAGGCCGCGCCCAGGTCTCCATGAACCTGACCAATTACCGCGAGACTCCTATCTACCGGGTGGTCGAGATGATACGCCGAGAGGCTGGGCGCTACGGTGTTAGCATTCATCACAGCGAGTTAGTTGGGCTGATCCCCGAAGAGGCGTTGGTCGATGCCGCGGTCTGGTACCTGCAGATGGACCAGTTTATACCCGATCAGATCCTGGAACAACGCCTCTACGCCATGCCCGAGACAAAAACAACTAGCTCGGCTGCCTACGGGACCTCCGAATTTCTAGATGCCCTGGCCTCCGGATCAGCCACACCCGGGGGAGGCTCAGCCGCCGCCTTCAGCGGTGCAACTGCGGCAGCTTTGGTAGCCATGGTCGCCCGCTTGACCGTTGGAAAGAAAAAATACGATCCCGTCGAGTCTCAAATGCAGGAGATCATCGAGCAAGCCGAAACCTTGCGTAGTGAGCTTGCAGCCGCGGTGCAAAAAGACGCTGCTGCTTTTGACAAAGTAATAGCAGCTTATAAACTCCCTAAAGATACGCCAGAAGAACAACAAGCGCGTAACCAGGAGGTGGCAAAGGCCACCTTGACTGCCGCTCAGATCCCATTAGAAGTGGCATCTAATGCCGTGAAGGTGCTCGAGTTAGCCGTTGCAGTGGCTACTAATGGCAACACCAATGCTATCACTGACGCCGGTACTGCTGGGATGCTGGCACGGGCCGCCATGACCAGCGCAAGCCTTACCGTGCGGGTCAACACCCTCTCCTTGCAAGATCGCAGCGGGGCGCAAAATCTGTTAATTAATATAAAAAGCCTGGAAAACCGCGCCAATGAGCTGGAAAAAGAGCTGGAAGAGCAGCTCAACGGACGGGGAGGTCTGTCCCGGGTATGAATCAATCTCGTCGCGTTGCATTCATCCTGGTGGTGCTGCTGCTTCCAGGCTTGTTTTACACGGCTTGTGGTGGGAATCCGACGAACCAAGAAGTGCAGACGACAAAAACAATATCATCGGCAACACCTCTCTTATCCCCTACTCCCCCGCCCTCTACTCTTTCATCCCCTCCCCTTCTTTCACCTACTCCCCTGCCGACTGCCTCTCCAACCCCTGCCCCATCGGTCTGGCTCGCTCCTTACCTGCCTGCTCGCATGGTCTCAACAATCAAGCTACCTGCGGGGATCAATCGCTCGGATAAGCCCGAGGGTGCCACTTTACAGCTAAAAGTCGGTAACCAGGATCCGACCAGCCATTGGATATATGCCCTGGTAGCGCCCTTCCCCACCATCACGGATACAGTCTCTGCAGATAACTTACAAGGCGCCTGGAGAGGCGAATCCCGCGGACCGTTCCCCGGTCAGCCGCTTCTAATGGACCAGAGCACATACGGCGTCCTGTCAGCCTGGTGGGGTATCCCGGCCTCCCAGGCTGTCAAAGTACTGCCCACAGACGAGCTGCTCACCTATGCCTGGGACCACCACCCGGCCTGGGCCATCGTCCCCTTCGAAGCACTCGAACCGCGCTGGAAAGTTTTAGAAATCGACGGTCAATCTCCCCTGCGCAAAGAATTTAACGCGACAAATTATGTATTGACAGTTCCGTTCTCACTTAACGGATTATCAAAGCCAGCCAGCCTCGTTCGCTCCCTGTCAATGATGATCCCCCCAACCAATCGCGATCCGGCTAAAATGACGGTCTTAGTGATGACCGGGGTCACAGCTTTAGTACGAGCAACGGCTGCTGAAATGTACCTGCATGGAGTCCTATATCCGGCCCAGGACATTAGTCCCTGGCTGCGGAATGCCGATATCACCCATATCAGCAACGAAATCCCTTTCACCCCCGACTGCCCACTCTATACCCCGAACCAGACAGATTTACGATTCTGCACCAATCCTAAGTATATTGCTCTGCTGGAGGATGTGGGTACTAAAGTAGTCGAACTGACCGGCGACCATTTTGGGGATCAGGGTCCGCAGGCGATGCTTTATACCCTTGATATGTACCGTCAACGCGGATGGCTTTACTATGGAGGCGGAGCCAATATCGAGGAGGCGCGTAAGCCAATTACTTTAGAGGATCACGGCAATAAGATTGCTTTCATCGGATGCAACGCCAAGGGAGGAGGCTACGCGACTGCCAGTGAGACAAATCCGGGCGCGACAAAATGTGATTTTGATTATATGCATGCCCAGATCAGACAGTTAAGAGACAAGGGTTACCTGACCATCGTCACTTTCCAACACGAAGAATACTACTCCTATAAAGTCCTACCGCAATTCCAGCCGGATTTCACAGGGATGGCTGAGGCAGGGGCAGTCATTGTGAGTGGGAGTCAGGCGCACCAACCGCAGAACTTTGAGTTTTTCTCTGGGGCATTGATCCATTATGGGTTGGGAAACCTGTTCTTCGATCAATATAACTTCACGCCTGAAACGAATGACGCATTCATTGACCGTCATATATTCTACGAGGGTCGCTTTATAAGCACAGAACTGCTGACGATCCGTTTTATGGATTATGCCCGTCCGCGCCCGATGTCTCCCGCGGAGCGCGAGAAATTCCTGCAGGTCATTTTTAAAGCGAGTGGATGGTAAAAAGGAGGTAAGAATGGGTTTACAACCTGATCATTGGATCCGTAAAATGGCCCACGAACACCGCATGATCGAGCCTTTCGCTGACAACCAGGTTCGCAATGGGGTCATTTCATACGGAGTATCCTCTTATGGGTATGATATCCGTGTAGCGGATGAGTTTAAAATCTTCACCAATGTTTTTTCAGCCATCGTGGATCCCAAGCATTTTGACCCGCGTTCGATGGTCGATTATAAAGGGGATGTCTGCGTCATCCCTCCTAATTCATTTGCTTTAGCGCGCACCATTGAGTATTTCCGAATACCACGCAATGTGCTCACGGTCTGTTTAGGAAAAAGCACCTATGCCAGGTGCGGTATTATCGTTAACGTCACCCCCTTCGAACCGGAATGGGAAGGATATGTTACCCTGGAAATCTCAAACACCACTCCTCTTCCGGCACGGATTTATGCCAATGAAGGTATCGCCCAGGTGCTGTTCTTCGTCGCCGACGAGGAATGTGAGATTTCTTATGCTGATAAGAAGGGTAAGTACCAGAGCCAGCAGGCGATTGTACTGCCGAAATTATAATTTCCCTTGACAGGCTATATATATCGTGCTATAAACCGCCCAACAATTGCATAGCTCATAGCGCTCTTATCCAGAGAGGTGGAGGGACCGGCCCTGTGAAGCCTCGGCAACCCGGCAGTTCAGTAATCGGTGAACAGTAGGCAGTGATCAGTAAAAAAACTGATAACTGTTTACTAAAAACTGATCACTAAGTACTGAAGAGGGTGCCAATTCCGGCAGAATTATTCTGGAAGATGAGAGGACAGTGTCACTTAACCGACCTCTTCTTTCAGGAGAGGTTTTTTATCACCTGAACCTCCTCTGGGTAATGAGCTAAATCCAAGAGGAGGTATATCGTTTAAATGACATCCGATCCAATTAATTCCCATCCATTTGGCTTTACAACGCGCCAGCTCCACGCCGGTCAGCAGCCCGATCCGACAACGGGAGCCTCTGCTGTACCGATCTACCAGACAACCTCGTATGTGTTTAAAGACACCGACCATGCTGCCCGTCTATTTGCGCTGCAGGAAACCGGCAACATCTATACACGCATCCAGAATCCGACCAACGATGTCTTCGAGCAGCGGGTCGCAAGCCTCGAAAGCGGGGTAGGAGCCCTCGCTGCCAGCTCCGGGCATGCAGCCCAGACGATTGCGATCCTGACCTTATGCAACGCTGGTGACCATATCGTATCCGCTTCCACTCTTTATGGTGGGACAATCAACCAGTTCAACTATACCTTCCGGCGGTTAGGTATCGATACGACATTCGTTGACCCAAGCGACCCGGAAAATTTCCGTCGCGCCATCCGGGACAATACTAAAGTCATCTATGGTGAGACACTAGGTAACCCGCGTATTAACGTTTTCCCACTGGAAGCAGCAGCCGCCATTGCTCAAGAATTTCGCATCCCCTTAGTCATCGACAACACATTTGCCACACCTTACCTGTGCCGTCCATTTGAGTGGGGAGCCAACATTGTCGTCCATTCCACAACCAAGTTCATCGGCGGGCATGGGACTTCTATTGGCGGTATCGTCGTCGATGGAGGTAATTTTGATTGGTTAGGCAGTGGTCGTTTTCCCAACTTCACCCAACCCGATCCCAGCTACCATGGCATTGTCTATGCTTCACTTGGCCCGGTGGCTTTCATTACGAAAGCCCGTTCCCAAATCCAACGTGATATCGGCGCCTGCCAGTCACCGCTGAACTCATGGTTGTTCTTGCAAGGCCTGGAAACCCTAAGCCTACGCATGGAACGACATGTGCAGAATGCCCAGGCTGCCGCGGAATTTCTAGAGGCACACCCGAGGGTCAGCTGGGTAACTTATCCTGGCTTAAAAAGCCATCCTGACTATGAAATCGCCAGGAAATATCTGCCTAAAGGACCGGGGGCCATCCTGGGTTTTGGCGCTAAGGGCGGTTCGGAGGCCGGGCGAAACTTTATCAATCATCTAAGACTCTTCAGTCATCTGGCGAATGTCGGAGATGCCAAGAGTCTGGCAATTCACCCGGCCAGCACAACCCACAGCCAGCTCTCAACAGAGGAACAGCTTAATGCCGGCGTGACACCGGACTTCATCCGTCTCAGCATCGGCATCGAAGATATCGATGATATCTTATGGGATTTGAACCAGGCATTGGAGAAAGTTTAATGGACAAAGCAAGCCCGGTCCTTATAGTAGAGGGTGAGTATTATACGTTTGCCTCTGACGAGGCGATGATTCTAGACAGCGGAGAGAGGTTGGGCCCAATTACACTGGCCTACGAAACATACGGTTCGCTGAACAAAGCCCGCAGCAACGCTATCCTGATCCTGCATGCGCTGTCGGGTGATGCTCATGCAGCTGGTTATCATTCGTTAACGGATAAACAACCCGGCTGGTGGGATGACTGCATCGGCTCAGGGAAGGCGTTCGATACCGACCGGTATTTTATGATCTGCTCCAATATCATTGGCGGATGCCAGGGATCCACAGGACCGTCATCAATTAATACCAAAAATGGCAAGCCTTACGGCCTGAATTTCCCCGTTGTGACAATCGCCGATATGGTGCGTGCTCAGCGCTACCTGATCGACCATCTTGGTATTGAGAAGCTCATGACAGTAGCTGGCGGGAGCATGGGTGGCATGCAGGTTTTGCAGTGGACCGTGAGCTACCCAGAACGGGTAAGGTCAGCTTTACCGATCGCGACCACAGCGCGCCATTCACCCATGTTGATCGCTTTCAGTGAGGTTGGGCGCCAAGCCATTTACGCTGACCCCTACTGGAATGGCGGGGATTACTATACTGGTCCTCGTCCAAATTCCGGGCTCGCACTGGCGCGCATGATCGGTCATATCACTTACTTAAGTGAAACGTCCATGCACCAAAAGTTCGGTCGCCGGCTGCAGGAACGCGAACACTTCGGCTATGACTTCGATACCGATTTTGCCATAGAAGGCTATTTACGCTATAAGGGCAGCCGGTTCACAGAGCGGTTCGACGCTAATAGCTACCTTTACGTGACTAAGGCAATGGACTACTTCGATCTGAGCAACGGTCATGGCGATTTGTCCGTAGCGTTTGCTGAGAGTAATCACATCACCTACCTGGTCATTTCCTTCACTACTGACTGGCTCTACCCGCCCTATCATTCCAAGGAGCTGGTAAGTGCACTGACTGCTATAGGGGCAGATGTCAGCTATTGCAACGTGCAGTCCTCTTGGGGTCACGATGCATTCTTGCTCGAGGTAGATACAATGACCCACCTGATCTCGAATTTCCTCGAGCGGGTCGCCCAAGATCAAGGAATTTCTCCTGATAACTGATAACTTTTTACTGATTACATGTTGCTGACAACTGTTCACTTCCATTTACCCATGGGCACTCCCAAAGCCAACCCTCCCACCATGCGTGCTGACTTACTCGCCGTAGCCGGGCTCATCCAACCCGGTGAAAAGGTATTAGACCTGGGCTGTGGGGATGGGATGCTGCTGCGGTATCTGATCGACACCCGGCAGATAACCGGCCGGGGCGTGGAATTATCCGAGGAGGGAGTGTTAGCCTGTATGCAGAAAGGACTCAGTGTGCGGCAAGGTGACTTGCACGAAGGGCTTGGCGATTATCCAAACCAGTCCTTTGATACAGTCATTCTCAGTTATACGATCCCTTACCTCAACGACCCGGCTTTTGTCATCAAAGAGATGTTACGCGTGGGCCAGCGAGCGATCGTCAGCTTTCCAAACTGGGGGCACTGGCACTGCCGTTTGAGTTTCCTGCTCACGGGACGTATCCCTATCACGCATGATCTACCGCAAGCCTGGGACAAAGCCCCGCGTGCCCGGCCCCTCACCGTGCAGGATTTTATATCCTTCTGCATCCATAACGGCATACGGATATTATCCGATATCTATCTTAACGACTCGCGCCGTTTATCAACCGGGCCTGGCGTTAATCTTCTAGCCACAACGGCGATATTCGAACTCAAATAGTCATAAGTTGTTGGTTACAGGTTTTAGGTTCAAAACGTGTTAGGTCTCGATACGAACACCAAAAAACGGCGTTCTGCTCGACCGACATCATGGGTTGAGCAGCACAAAGGAGTGACTAAAATGACCTTTGCCCACCGTGTTACCGGTCTGGAACCCGAAGGCGCCTACGCAGTCTTGGCGCGCGCCCAGGCATTGGAAGCTGGCGGAAGCGATATCATCCACCTGGAGATCGGCCAGCCTGATTTCCCGACTTTCGATCATATCAAGCAGGCGGGTATGGACGCCATCGCTGCCGGTCAGACCCGTTACAACCCACCGGCTGGATTACCACACCTGCGCGAGCTGATCGCCGCCGATGCCGGTGTACGTCGTGGGGTGCACTTCCGCCCCGAGCAAGTGGTGGTGGGACCGGGTGCCAAACCGGGGCTGTTCTTCCCAACCCTGGCATTGGTTGAATCAGGCGATGAGGTGATCTACCCCGACCCCGGATTCCCGACTTATTCAGCTATGATTGAGGTTGCGGGTGGTACACCAATACCTGTGCCACTGCGTGAGGAGAATAACTTTTCTTTCGATCTGCGAGTTTTCGATGAATGGATAAGCGACCGTACACGTTTAATAATCCTCAATTCCCCTGCTAACCCAACGGGCGGGGTCATACCCTTGCAGGACCTGGAACACATCGCTACTGCAGCGCTTAAGCATGGCTGTTGGGTGATGTCTGATGAAATCTACTCACGGCTGGCTTATGATGAAATACCTGTACCCAGCATTGTTTCACTGCCCGGTATGGCTGAGCGTACCATTGTTGTCGATGGTTTCTCGAAGACCTATTCAATGACTGGTTGGCGGTTGGGCTATGCTATTATGCCGGAGGCGCTGGCTGAGCGGGTCAGTTTATTATTGACGCATTCCATCGGTTGCACGGCAACCTTTACACAAATTGCAGGTATAGAGGCACTGGCTGGCAGCCAGGACATGGTTGATGCTGTAGTAGCTGAGTATCAGCACCGGCGCGACCGGATTGTGAAAGGATTGAACAACATCCCAGGAGTGCACTGCCGGATGCCCCAGGGAGCGTTTTATGTCTTTCCGAATGTCAAGGCTTTAGAGATTTCTTCACGCGAGCTGGCGCGTCTTTTGTTGGATGAAGCCGGCGTAGCCGTGCTACCCGGGGATGATTTTGGTCGAAATGGAGAGGGTTACCTGCGGTTGTGCTATGCCACCTCGGTTGAAGATATCGACCGTGCCCTGGAACGTATAGCCGCGGTCTTATCTTAAGCATTACAGATCGCTATTCCCCTACCGTGATAAGGTCCTTTATCTTCTCAAATGTAACTGGACCAATATCCCTTACATTTTGGATATCCTCAATTTTTTTAAATGGGCCATTAGATTCTCGATAATCGATGATTTTCTGAGCCGTTATGGGTCCAATGCCAGGTAGAGTATCCAACTCTTCCAACGTGGCAGTATTTATGTTGACTAAGCCAGGTGGAACGGGGTTTATTGGGGTGGACCGCGCCTGACTGTTCCCTTGAGGCGTGAGAGGTGTGAGCGGGTTTGACTGCCCGGGTGTAGGAAGTAAGGTTGGGATTTGTATACGTTGTCCATCCGCTAGAGGGGCTGCCAGGTTTACAGCTTGTTCATTGGCATTGACTGTAAAACCACCGGCAGCCTCCACTGCGTCTGCCATACGACTGCCCATCTGTAACTGATACAGGCCCGGCTGGGCTATTGCCCCGGTTACATAGACGACCAGTGGAGCTGGGGTAGGTGGAGGTCGCAGAGCAACCGCTTCGCCACGAGGAGGTCTGGTAACTAAGAATAAGATCCCAGCACCCAGTAAACCGCACACTACGCCATATGCTGCAGCCCAGGCCACCGTGCGTTTCACGATTTATGTCTCGCTCTGTAAATTTAGGCTCAATCCTAAACGCTGCTTTAGGGAGTCGACATGCAAAATCCGCACCTGAACTTGCTGCCCATCAGATACTACCTGCTGAGGATTGGGGTTTTCACCGAATATGCCCATCTCGGTCACGTGGATCAACCCATCCAGACCTTCTTCTAATCGAGCGAATGCCCCAAAAGGGACGACGCTGGTGATGACAGCTTCGATGATCTGCCCCGGGTGGTATCGTTCCTCAGCGGTTTCCCAGGGATTTGGATACAATCGTTTCAAGCTAAGCGCCACACGCGAGCGTTCTTTATCGACATTGATCACCAGAGCATCCACCTGGTTCCCTACTGAGACGACATCGGCCGGATGTCGCACCCGTCCCCAGGATAGTTCAGATACGTGGATCAAGCCTTCGACCCCGCCCAGGTCCACAAAGACACCGAAAGCAGTCACATTGGTCACGGTGCCATGCACACAGTTCCCAATTTTTAGGGTTTCAAACAGTTGGTTACGCCGTCCCGCCCCAGCCGCTGCTGCACGTTGAGAAAAAACGATCCGCCCCCGCTCTTGATCGCATTCGATCACCTTGAGACATAATATTTGACCGATGTATACTGCCAGCAACGATTCACGCTCGGCTTCTGGATCTTTGGTTTCTAAGTCTACTAAATGAGATAGTGGCACAAAGCCATAGAGTCCACTGCCATCAACTAGCAGACCGCCCCGGTTATAACCAGTAACTGGTAAATTTAATGTTTCGTCTTTCTCATAGAGCTCCCGAACACGGTCCCAGTCCACATCAATCTGCTTGGATTGTGAATGAGGTAAGCCGGGTTTACTCTCCGATATTTCCCCTTTAGTATGCTCGGACTTACTTGAATCGTATCCATCTTCCTCAGATAATAACGCTGCCCACCATGCTTCGTCCAAAGGTAATGGCCCCGCATCATGCTGATATATTCGTTTGGTCACCATTAATCTAACCCCTCCAACCCCTTGATTATGAATTAATTATGCCTTATTTTGTGCCATTAGCAAGCACCTTTTGCTCGTTTACATCAGTCTTAAACGACCTTTCTTCTCTAGCTTTTTTTTCCATTTCCAGGATTGCATTCGCAACTGCCTCTATCGCCACACGTTGCTTACGATAAAAATCAGCATCAGACATAGCCAAGCGAAGTGCGATCTCCCGTACTTTTCTACCCTCCATAAACTTCATCTCTAGAATATTATAAAGGATCCATTCCCCTGTAAAGCGCCGTTCACCTTCTGGTCGTACCTGCCCAATCGCCTGGCGTAGAATTGCGCGCAATGCATTGGCTGGATTATCTTCATGCTCAGATAAAGCATGTTGCACAATCTGCAACCGTATCAATGGACTCTCGGTTAATTTTGGACCTCCCCAATAATGGGTAAGAGCATCTTTAACCCACCTTGATAGATTGCGCTGCTCTAAAGGAACATCCGGCATGGTAAGGACACTCGTACCATCATACCTTGCCGCTGCACGCAAACGTTGGATCATATCCATCTGAGGAGTTAGAGCCTCCAGTGAGGTAAAAACCTGCTGCTGTTTGGCACGATCTTCCAAAGCCATTGCCGCCCGGCGTGCCAGGATCATGAGCGCGTCCTGTTGTTCTTCATCGAAACGCTGGTCAGAACGGTGGACAATTCCCAAGAGCCCTAATAGGTCCTTATTTCCATCTCGCTGGGAATAAAGAGGCATCAACCAATAATTCCCCCATGAAAATAAGCTTTTGCCGGACCCATTTTGAGTGATGACTTCAAGAAAGCCATCTGACAGATCGTCATTCTTGAAGTATTCCCCCCCTATTGTCACCATGATGTCCACACCATGAGGACCTAAAGTCACGACAAATGCATTTGAGACCTGCAGCCGATCGCACACTGCAGCCAGCACCGATTCTAAGAACTGGCGCAAGTCGGTTGTAGTCAGTAAACGTTCTTCCATAGTTTGTAACAATTGCATCTTAACTCGGTCTCCACCATGGAAAAGCCAACGTTCCCATATTGGTGCTGCTAATGTGATCAGGTATTCCATCACCAATAAGGTTGCCACCATGAGGATTGGCACAGCAGCCGAATATGGCAGGCCATAACGCTCCCCTGCCCGTCGTACCAGGGTAGTGATAGCTAAGACGATGGATGCTGTAAAAGGCCCTCGCATCAACCACTTGAACAGACGTCGTTTTACCACCCGATCAGGCCAGGATACCCCGAAGAAAGACACTGCATAGGCCATGACAACGATCAACCCAAAGACAAGCGTATTACTGATGGTAACAATAAGCCAGAACAGCAATGGGTGAGTGGCAGCGGTGCCGGACCCAAAGAGCAGGTAGGGATATGACCCAAGCGCAGGAGCTAATGCGCCAGCCATCAAGTAGCGCATCCGTCGTCGGCTGGTGCTGGTCACAGTACGTTGGTATGCCCGCCATAAAATGATCCAAGACAGGACGATACAGGCAACATAATATCCAGTAAAAACCCAGGTCAAGGGGGTGCGCTGTAAGTGCGGTGCTTGTTTTACATCTTGAACGAGTGGTCCCACCAACAAAGCGAATGGTATGGTGATCAGGAACCCTAACGATATCAGATAAGTCAGACGGATCGTAAACCGCCTTCGACCGCGTGAGGGTTGTCCTGTGGTAGCCAGGAGCGCATCAGAGAAGTGAAGATAGGCTGGGGGTAGGAAGGTGATCCCGATCCACTGCAGCCTCAGCCAATATTCCAAATCATGCGCTGAAGTGACCGTTGAGGCGATCGCGTCTCCAGCAAATCCTATGACGACACACGCCAGGATAATGGCAAACGAACGAGCGACCCTGTCGCGTAAGTTAAACGTGAGCGCATGAAGGAGCAAGGAAAACGCGGTAATAGCAATCCCCGCGGTTAATAACTGGTTGACTGTCTTTAAACTTACCAATAGGAACGCGTACATAGCGAGGAAGAAACGATAAATCAGGTAATCAGGTAACAAGTAAATAAGTAAACGGATAAAAAAATTTTAAATACGTCCTACACTTGACCTATATGTCGTCAATGTAAAGGTTTTGCGAAGAAAAGCGCAATGTCATGGTTAGCGTAATAACGATCATTATATCCACAGAAATCGAAACCGAGCTTTATAGCCAGGCAGATGGCTGGATAATTTTTTGGCTGCATCTCAAGGACCATGCGGTAACTATCATGCTGCCTCGTCCAATCCTGGGCTGCCAGCACTAAAGCACTGCCAATTCCCTGTCGGCGAACTCGCCTCATCACCACCAGGTCGGTCGCCCAGCTTGTGATAGGTGCTATATCTTGCCTCAGGCTTATGTAACCAACAACATCTTCAGCGAGAACTGCCACTAATAAACCGGAGCGTTCTGTCCAATCATCTGCCAGGGAAGCAGCCGCGCGCGGATATTCTACCCGCGCAGAACGCGGTAAACGAGTCTGGCGGAAACTTACTCCGATCTGACCATCATCTTGTTGAATATCCATCTGCCAGACGGTATCTGTCGTATAGTTATGATCCAGAGCGATTAATTTTGGGATGTCAGTATCAATAGCGGGTCGAATTTCAATCTCAGGCATTTGGTCTCCCTTAAGGATTTGGAGTAGATGCGGTAATATGCACCCGTATCACACAGGCAGGCAGAGATTGCCCCTGGTTATCTGTAGCGATTAAGTGTAACAGGTAATCTCCAGGGGGGATAGTCCTGGTATCCCAATCGCCAAGTTTATCATCGCGGACAATATTCCGTCCGGCCTGGATGGTCAGCCAGACCGTCTCACCAGGGCGAGCCACCTCATATTTATAAAATCCAAAATTGGGAATATCTACTGTGCCCTTGATGGTGACCACCCCGCTGATCTCATCGCCGTCTTTAGGTGATGAGATCATTACTTTGGAGGGTATACATCCGCTACTTTCTAACGTTCCGCCGAGGGCTGGTTGCACTGTTGTCGTTAGCTCTGCCGTCCCAACACCTGGTGTAGTGGGAGGCAGGGTGATGGTCGGGGTAGCCAGTATATTAAGTGTAGGCGTTAGCAGAGGCACTGCCCCTGGTACAGATGGAACCACAAATGACACCAGTATAAATTCAGCGATCGCCATAGTTAGCAGCACGACGAACAGTGTAGCTGCCTGGTTTAGTCGGGCTTGAGCGTTCTCTCGTTCCAGGCCGAATCCTGCCCCTCTCAATTCCTGCCACCCTATCGTAAACTTTCGAACTTGCCATAACGCCAGTGCCCCTAACACCAGATATATCCAAATTTCATACTCACTAAAGAATCGGAGTGTTTCTTCCATGGAGCGTTAGCACTCGCCTGATTTTCATCCGGTATTTGGTAACCCCGGATTCAAACACTAATGAAGAGCTCACAGGCGACGCAACACCCCCCTGATGAGCGTCGTTAGTTTAGGAACAATTTTTTGGCCAGCCTGTAATACCTCTTCGTGAGTGGTCAGTGTATTCCCATCCAGGTTGGCCTTATTACTTATCCCTGATACTCCCAGAACCCGCTGGCCTCCATGCCGGGCTGCAATCACTTCCGGCACAGTGGACATCCCCACGGCATCCACACCTGCGTTATGTAAGAAACGTAGGTCGGCGGGAGTTTCGAATGAGGGGCCTGCCAGGCAGGCGTAAACCCCCTGATAAAGAGAAATTTGTTCGCTTTCGGCTACCTGACGCGCCAACTCAATCAGTTTCCGATCGTAAGCCTGGCTCATATCGGGAAAGCGCGGACCCATTGTATCCAGGTTTTGTCCACGCAATGGGTTCAGACCCGCCATACCGATCAGGTTAAGATGATCCTTAATCAGCATTAATTCGCCAGGTTCAAAATTTGGATTCACGGCTCCTGCTGCGTTGGTTATGATAAATATTTCTACCCCTAACCGCTGCATAACACGGACCGGCAGTACGACCTGAGCCATGCTGTAGCCTTCATAATAATGAACACGACCCTGCATGACGATCACTTCCCGTCCCTCCAGGCCCCCGACTACCAGGCATCCGCGATGACCGGGGACAGTGGAAAGGGGCCAGTTAGGCAGGTCACTATAAGGTATTACCGTTGGGTCTTCAACAGCGTTAGCCAGGGACCCGAGCCCTGATCCCAAGATTATGCCCAAGCGGGGCTTGTATGTCGTTCGAGAACGAATGGCATTGGCAACCTCCTCCATTTGCTCCAGCGTGAAATATTCACTCATTAAGGTAATCATCTCCTCAGGATTTCTGCCATTTAGTTTCTTGCCATGAGATCGCACCGTGCCGCATCACGATCGGCTCGTTATGGTCGCTTTTCTCTAGCGAGAAGATTATCGGTGATTAACTTTGACTGAAAAGCCCACCCAAATTTATTCCCAAAAATATTATATCATTACCTTCCTAAATGCCTCTACAGCACGCTCAACGGCTTCGTCATCGATCCAATAATGTGTCACTAAACGAAAACGCTGCGCTCCCACCACACCCACACGTACATTCTGCTCCGTCAGACGAGCGGCCACATGTGAAGCATTAAAGGGAACCTCCTGAGCGAGCGATAGGAATACCATATTCGTATAAGGTGTTTCGGGATCGAGGATCAGCTCCGGTATCGACGAAAGACCCTGGGCTAAGCATTTTGCGCGAGAATGGTCATCAGTCAACCGATCGACCATCGTCTCCAGCGCAACGATCCCTGCAGCCGCTAAGATGCCGGCCTGGCGCATCCCCCCACCCAACTGCTTACGGACACGATGGGCGCGTCTAATAAAATCCGTGGAACCACATAAAACCGATCCTACCGGGGCACATAGCCCTTTGCTTAAGCAGAAAGTGACTGAATCGGCTGGAGCAGCTAATTCCGCTGCACTGACACCCATGGCTACTGCTGCGTTAAATATTCTGG
>CAZPWU010000005.1:0-15720 GCA_964590325.1 uncultured Anaerolineaceae bacterium
ACTTCCCGGAGTGTTCGAAAGCCGATCAGCACCTACCGGATCATCCAGATCATCCTTGGCATCGTATTCGGCGTCTACTTGATATGGCGGTGTTATCAGATATTCATCGCCGCCCCAATTTACGGGCCGGATACCTGGGTCCGCTTCGCGCTGACCGGTATTACCCTGGGCAGCGTCTATGCCCTGATTGCCATTGGATATACCCTGGTCTATGGTATTCTCTTCATGATCAATTTCGCTCACGGCGATGTCATGATGATCGGATGTTTTGGTGGTTTTTTCGTGTTCGAAGCGCTCCATGCGATCAGCACCACCGCCAGCAATGGATCAACCGTCTCCTTCCTGAACGCTCACCCGGTTATTTCCATCGTCCTGGCATTCTTGGCAGGGATGCTCGTTGCCTCCCTCAGCGGGTTCTTCCTTGAAAAAATAGCTTATCGCCCATTGCGCGGTGCACCTCGCCTGGTGCCATTGATCAGCGCCATCGGTGCATCAATCTTCCTGGAAAACGCAGCCCAACTGATGTTTGGCCCACAAAGACGAGACTATGCCAATCCGGATATGCTGGCACGCGGGCTGGGGTGGAACATTCCGATTGGAAACGGTGTAGTTATTGTAACCTACACGGGTGAATGTACCCTTGTTTTATCCTTTTTAATTATGGTGGGACTCTACCTTCTCGTGCAGCGTACCCGTCTCGGCCGCGCCATGCGCGCTGTCGCCGAGAATAAGCAGGTGGCGGCCTTAATGGGCATCGATGTGGACCACGTGATCAGCCAGACATTCATCATCAGCGGTGTTTTAGCCGGTGCAGCCGGGGTGATGTGGGGTATCCACCTGGGGCTGGTCTACTACTTTGTCGGCTTTCTGCCCGGGATTAAAGCCTTCACCGCCGCCGTGCTGGGGGGCATTGGCAACATCCCCGGTGCCATGGTAGGTGGCCTTTTCCTGGGTATCGTTGAATCGATTGGCCCGGCTGTCCTGGGTATCGATTTTCAACTTAAGGACGTGATCGCCTTTTCAATCCTGGTGCTTGTACTCATCTTCCGCCCGACGGGCATCCTGGGGCAGGTCCTATCGGAGGATAAAGTCTGATGAAAACCCATATACAGAATGGATTACGCGCAGGAGCCGTGTTCGGTATTGCTATTATTTTCCTGGTACTGATCGGTTTTGAGATTGTGGCAGCCCAATTGATCGGCGGTGTCCTGGGAAAACTGTATGGCGAAAACCCACAACTGCCATTTAGCCTCACCCCTACCGCGCTGAACATACTGATCTTCTTTGGGCTGATTGGCTTGTGGGCCGGAGCGAGTGGGGCCAGGCGCAGCGAGCCGGATGCTTGGGGGCTGGCTCTGCTGGGTGGAGCCACCAGTGGCGTGCTCAGCGGCTTGATGCTTGCGCCGCTGACGTATTTCCTCGGGTCGCTCAACGCGGCGGGAGTGAAGATGAATTTTTACTTTTCCCTGCTTTTACCCGACAATATCAACCAGCTCCTGTTGAATAAAAGTCCCTTGCAGGGCAGCCTGATTCATTTGGTCAATATGCTGCTGACTGGCATCCTCGGTGCTGTCCTGGCGCGTGGCATTGGCCGGGGAGCCTGGCGAAAAAACCTGTCAACCTGGTGGAGCCCACGCCGTCAGACGATTGATAGCCAGCCTTTTATGCAGAAAGTGCGCAGCAGCCCGGTCACCCGGTTCATCCTTTATGGGTTGCTGTTGTTAATCGTGTTCCTGCTGCCGCAGGTGCTGGGTCAATACTGGAACTACACCGCTGGCACGGTTGGTATCTACGTCTTGCTAGGGCTGGGGCTCAATATCGTGGTTGGGTTGGCGGGTTTACTGGACCTGGGTTACGTGGCCTTTTTTGCGATCGGTGCATACACAGTTGCCCTGCTCACAGCGCCTACACCGAACCACCTCATGTGGAGCTTTTGGGTCGCCGTGCCACTTGGGCTGGCGTTTGCTGCTTTGGCCGGCGTCCTTCTGGGCATCCCGGTCCTGCGCATGCGCGGCGACTACCTGGCGATTGTGACCCTGGGCTTCGGTGAGATCATCCGCATTTTGCTCAGGAGCGACCTGCTCTCCAGTTTTACGAACGGCCCGAAAGGCGTACCCAATATCGGTGGCCCAACCCTTTTCGGGCAACCATTCGGTGACGAGAAGGACTTCGTGTATCTGATCATCCTGGCAGTTTTGCTGATCATCTTCGTCACCACGCGCTTGCAAAATTCACGCGTCGGAAGGGCATGGGTGGCCATGCGCGAAGATGAAACCGTCGCCCAGGCCGCGGGAATCAACACCTGGTTCTATAAGCTGCTGGCTTTCGGCATCGGAGCAGCCTTTGCCGGGTTAGGCGGTGTGCTTTTCGCCTCGCGCAACCAGTTCACCGGCCCAGAAGATCATACCTTGATGGTTTCGATCAATGTGTTATGCCTGGTGATCGTGGGTGGGATGGGCAGCATCCCTGGCGTCATCGCAGGCGCTTTTGTGCTTAAGGGATTGCCGGAGGTCTTACGCCAGCTTGAAACCTACCGCGTGATGTTCTTCGGCGGTTTGCTAGTCGTTATGATGGTCCTGCGCCCGGAAGGCCTGATCCCTTCTAGACGACGCCAACTGGAGGTGCATGAAGTGAACGAGGTGGCTCTCGAGGATCAAGTCCCAACCAAAGTAAGCGAGGAGAAGGTCGTGTGAATTTCACCCTTGAAACACGCCAGCTTACCAAGTCGTTTGGTGGTCTGGTAGCAGTGAATAACGTGGACCTGCTTGTGCCCGAGCACGGCATCGCCAGCGTTATCGGACCCAATGGGGCAGGTAAAACCACCTTCTTCAACTGCATCAGTGGGTTTTATCCACCTGATCCGGGAGAGATTCTATTCGCCAGCCGCTCATTAGCCGGCTTGCAACCCGATCGGGTCACAAATCTGGGCATCGCCCGCACTTACCAGAACATCCGCTTATTTTCCAACATGTCTGCTATTGAAAACATCCTGGTCGGGCAGCATCCGAGGCTAAAATCTACCTGGGTTGAAGCCATAATCCACAGCCCTCGCATGGGGAAAGAGGAGAAAGCGGCCCTGGATGAGGCATTACGGTTACTACAATTCGTTGGCCTGGTGGGGATGGGAGATCTACTGGCCCGCAACCTGCCTTACGGCGCCCAACGCCGCCTGGAGATCGCCCGGGCACTGGCCAGCAAACCTAGACTCATTTTATTGGATGAGCCAACAGCCGGTATGAACCCGCATGAAACGAGCGATATGATGCGCTTCATCCGCCACCTGCGCGACGAGTTGGGTATTACCATCCTACTGATCGAACACGATATGCGGGTTGTCATGGGGATCAGTGAACAAGTGACGGTTTTGGATTACGGAATAAAGATCGCAGAGGGTACACCCCTCGAGATCCAACGTAATATAAAGGTGATCGAAGCCTACCTCGGGCGCGGGGCTGCCTCAGGGTTGAACACACCTCCTGAATCCCAATCGACATCCAGATTGGATAACTCGAATATGGCAGGGATGTAATTATTAAAACGATAAGGATAATTCCCTAATGCCAATGCTAGAAGTCTCCGATCTCCACACTTATTATGGCAACATCCATGCCTTAAAGGGGATTTCCCTCACAGTGGATCAAGGTGAGATCGTCACCTTGATCGGTGGAAACGGAGCCGGTAAAACTACTACCCTGCGCACCATCAGCGGCCTTATTAAACCGCGCCAGGGCAGCGTCACCCTAGAAGGGGAGAACCTGGCTCAGTACAAAGCTCACCAAGTCGTCTATAAAGGCGTGGCCATGGTGCCGGAAGGGCGCGGCATTTTCGCCCGGCTGACCGTGGAAGAAAACCTGGACCTGGGCGCTTATACCCGCACCGACCGCGCTGCAATCGCTCAAGACCTGGAACGCGTTTTTACGGTCCTCCCGCGTTTGAAAGAGCGCCACAAGCAGGTAGCCGGTACCCTCTCGGGCGGAGAGCAGCAGATGCTGGCGATTGGTAGAGCGTTGATGGCCCATCCCCGCTTGATGTTACTGGATGAACCTTCCATGGGGCTTGCGCCTATCCTGGTAGAAAGCATTTTCGACACGATCCGGGCTATAAACAAGGAAGGTACCACTATCTTGCTGGTGGAGCAAAATGCCTTGATGGCGCTGTCCATTGCCAGCCGCGGTTACGTCTTACAGACCGGCCAAATCGTGCTGCATGATACAGCAGCTAACCTGCAACAAAATGAGATGGTGCAGAAAGCATATTTGGGGATGGAATAAGGCATGGTCAGTGAGATATGAAATGTGAACCATGAATTCTTAGAGACCATGCCTTCAGCAGAAATCATCACCATCGGAACTGAAATCTTATTAGGCGAGATCGTTGATACCAACTCCTCTTACATAGCCCGCGCCCTGCGAGACGTGGGCATCGATTTATACCGCACATCCACGGTTGGGGATAATGCCTCACGAATCGCTCAAGCCATCCAGCAAGCATTAGATCGTTCTCATATCGTTATCACCACGGGTGGTTTAGGCCCAACAGTGGATGATCCCACGCGTGAGGCGGTAGCCCTGGCTATGGGTGTAGAGGTTGAATATCACCCTGAACTATGGGAACAAATCCTGAGGCGTTTTGAACGCTACGGTCGCATACCCACCGAAAATAACAAACGGCAGGCTTACATCCCCGCGGGGGCGATCGCAGTTGAGAACCCGGTTGGCACTGCCCCGGCATTTATCTATGAAAACGAAGAGCATGCCGTGATCTCGCTACCTGGTGTGCCCAGCGAGATGGAAACCCTGGTTGATAAAACGGTTATTCCTTACTTGAGACAACACTATAACCTGCACGGCGTCATCAAAGCGCGTGTGCTACACACCGCTGGAGTCGGTGAGTCGCAAATTGATGAGCTGATCGGAGACCTGGAGCGGTTAAGCAACCCAACTGTAGGTCTGGCTGCCCATTCCGGTCAGGTGGATGTGCGCATCACTGCTAAGGCAGATTCAGTAGCCGATGCTGATGGGGTGATCCGCACCCTTGAACAGGACCTTCGCCAGCGCCTGGGAAATTGGATATACGGTGCCGATGAGGAAACTCTGGTGTCTGCCGCCTTCCAGGCTTTGCGGAAATATGGCTGGTCTCTGAGTGTGGTCGAGGCAGGATTGGGTGGTGACCTGATCAAACGATTAGAATCCGAGACAGGACCATTCATAGGTGGCGAGGTGCTTACCCGGTTACCTGATATTGTCGACCTATCCCAGATTACCGATACTTATCGCCTGGAACACGGCGCCCAGGTCGGAGTTGGGGTTGCCCTGCATCCCGGCGAGGAGCGTCAGAATATCGATATGCTGTTAATTACCCCGCAGGACAGGCAACAGTTTTCCAGGCCTTATGGTGGGCATCCCGCGAATGCCTCCCACTGGGCAGTGAACCAATGCTTAAATATCATAAGAAACCTGTGAATAGAGAGTTGAGATTAGTCGCGCATGACCCAGAATGTTGATCTCCTCCTCACTAACGCTATCGTCCTGACTATGGACGAAAATTTAACCCAATACGAACCCGGCGCCGTGGCTGTCCAGGGCGACAGCATCCAAGCGGTGGGTCTCGAGTCTGACCTTCGCCGTGAGCTCACCGCCAGAGAGATCATCGATTGCGGAGGTAAGGTTCTCATGCCTGGCATGGTCAACGCACACACACATGTCCCCATGAACCTCCTGCGTGGTCTGGCCGATGACCTGCGTCTGGATGTCTGGCTTTTGGGGTATATCATGCCGGTGGAACGCGAATTTGTCTCCCCGGATTTCGTCAGGCTGGGTACTTCCCTGGCTTGCGCAGAATTAATCCGCACCGGCGTAACCTGTTTTGCTGATATGTATTATTTTGAGGAGCATGTTGCCCGAACCACGGCCGAAGCTGGCCTGCGTGCTGTCTGCTCTCAGACGGTATTGAAATTCCCTGCACCCGATGCCCAATCCTACGAAGAATCACTGGCTGCAGCACGTGACTTTATCCAAAAATGGAAGGGACACCCGCTCATTGAACCATCGGTTGCTCCTCACGCCCCCTATACCTGTACGGATGAAATCTTACAAGCCACCGCCGCGCTGGCTGTTGAGTTCGATGTTCCTCTGCATACCCACCTGGCTGAGACAGCTCTGGAAGTGGAAAATTCGCGCAATGAACGAGGCATGCCGGTCATCCCCTACATCAAGAAACAAAACTTGTTCGATGCCAAGGTGCTCGCAGCTCACTGTGTTCACGTGGATGACGGCGAAATTAATACCCTCCTGCACCACGGAGCAGGTATCGCTCACAACCCATCTTCGAATTTAAAGCTGGCTTCAGGTGTAGCCCCGGTGAAAAAGATGCTGGATGCCGGTTTAAATGTTGGCATTGGCACCGATGGTTCAGCCTCGAACAACGACCTGGATATGTTTGAAGAGGTGCGCCTGGCTGCCTTCCTGGCTAAGGGTTTCTACGGCGATCCGACCGCCTTACCCGCCCACCAGGCACTGACAATGGCAACCCGTCTTGGGGCACACGCCCTACACCTTGGGCATTTGACCGGTTCCCTCGAGCCCGGCAAACGCGCCGACTTGATCCTGGTCGATATCACATCGACGCATAATGCCCCGCGATTCCGACGGGAACTCGATAATATTTATGCCCAGCTCGTCTATGCTTCGAAGGCCTGCGATGTAACGGATGTGATGGTCAATGGGCGTTGGCTGATGCGTCAGAACCAATTGACCACACTGAATGAAGAAGAACTCCTGGTACAGGCACAAGACTATGCCCGGCAGATCGACACATTCCTAATCGGCCGCGAACAATCGGTGCTATCCAAATTAATCGCCATAGGTGGAGCTGTCGAGGGCGAAAGCTTCGAAGTCCAGGCAAAAATAAGTATCTCGGATCCAGAAACCGTGCTTACGGCACTGAAAAAGACCGATATCGAAGTACTCTCCTCACGCCATTATCACGAATATGACACCTATCTTTTGTTCACCAACCCTGACCAGGGTCATGTCCGCTACCGTGAGGATGAGTATATCGGTGAAAATGAACAGGTCAGCGGTGTCCGCTATCGTCTTACTTTGATCGGTCCGGCACGAGAAGGGCACTTTCCCAGTGATGTTTTACTCTCACGCAGCCGTTACCTGGCGCCAGCAGTTCATAGCTTGCGTTTTTACCGCGAATACTTCAAACCCGACAGTGAAGTCTTTATACGAAAAGACCGGCTTAGGTGGCGGGTGCTCTACCATGGCACGGAATTCTATATCAACCTGGACCGGGTAGATCAACCCAACCTGGGTTATTTCCTGGAGATAAAAAGCCGCACCTGGAGCCGCCGTGATGCCGAGCATAAAGCGTTAATCAGCACCGATCTCATGGCCCTATTGGGCGCCTCGCCCGATAATACCGTTGTACAAGACTATCTCGAGATTGTGAGGGGAATTAATAACACCTGAAGGAGGATAATCTATGCAGTATCGTCATCTCGGTTCATCAGGGTTGCAAATCTCGGCACTTTCATTTGGGGCCTGGGTCACCTTTGGTGAGCAAGTTAGCGAAAATACCGCCTATGAATGCATGAAAATCGCCTACGACGCCGGGGTCAATTTTTTCGATAACGCTGAAAGCTATGCCCAAGGCAACGCAGATGACCGGTAAATACAACAACGGCATCCATGAGGGCACGCGGGCCACGCTCTCTGGGTATGAATGGCTGCACGATCGGTTTCAGGGAGAAAGAGTTCAAAAAAATATATACATCACCTTACCGTTATGAAAGATGGGGGCATCTCAGCGTCCAGAAGCGGTCTTTCGTGACGTTTGCCTATTTACATTTTACGCCATTGCTAGCTATAATGGTATCAACACCCATGCATTGCGATATGCACGGAGGATGAGCCCTGGATACTAATAGGATTACACAAAACCTCGAACCGAGTTCAGAGCCGCGACCTGACCAGCAGCTTCAACCTGGCACGACTTTAATAAACCGTTACCTGGTGCAGAGTGTTGTGGGCGTTGGGGGCATGGGCGCAGTTTACCGCGCTCGCGACCTGCACTTCCCAAATGTGGTTAAACAGGTCGCTGTAAAAGAAATGGTGAACCAGGCTCGTGACCCGCTCATACGGGATACCATCGTGCGCAACTTTGAGCGCGAGGCTAATATCCTGGCCACCCTTGACCATCCCGCCATACCCCGTATTTATGATTATTTCACCCACAACGAACGCTCCTACCTGATCATCGAATATATCGATGGCAAGGATTTGGAAGCTCTCCTCAATGAGGGTCAGGGTTTTTTTACAGAGACTCAAGTCATCACCTGGGCAGTTGAGCTGTGCGATGTATTGAGCTTCCTGCACGACCATAGACCGGAGCCAATTATCTTCCGGGATATGAAACCCTCAAATGTAATGGTGAACAAACACAATCACATCGTGCTGATCGACTTCGGTATTGCGAAAACTTTCGAAGCGGGCCAGAAGGGAACCATGATCGGCACCGAGGGGTATTCACCGCCTGAACAATACAAGGGCGAGGCCGGCCCTCTGGCCGATATCTATGCCATGGGTGCCACCTTACACCATCTTCTCACCCGCCGCGATCCCCGCCTGGAACCACCGTTCTCTTTCGGTGAACGACCCATTCGCCAGATCAACCCCAGCGTCGCAATCGAGTTAGAGACCGTCATAAATACCGCCCTGCAATACAGCCCTGAAAACCGCTTCCCAAGCGCCCAGGCGATGAAAGAAGCATTGCTGAATGTCGCACGCAAGACGGGCACTCTCCACCAGGTCGCAGTCGCTACCGCTTCCATAAGCCAGGGCACCGAAAAAACCAAGCGTTTGTGGAGTTTCGAGTGCGAGGATGAGGTCCGCGGTACACCCATCTGGGCAAATGGGGTTATTTACGTGGGTTCGTATGATAACAACCTGTATGCATTGAATGCTACAACAGGGGATTTCATTTGGAAATACCCCACTGAAGGAGGCATTGTCTCTAAGCCAGCTCTAAACGAGGGGAATGTCTATTTTGGCTCGGAGGATAAGCACCTGTACGTTGTATCAGCCCGTTCCGGTAAGATAAACTGGACTTATTATACCGAGGGTCCTATACGATCCTCTCCATACATCGCTGAAGGGCATGTTTTCATCGGGTCAGACGATGGCAATCTTCACGCGGTCAATGCGATGAGCGGGCGGCGCGCCTGGAGGATGGAAGCCGGGGATGCTATCCGCTCCACTCCCCTGGTCAACAACGAGTTTATCTATTTCGGGGCAGAAAGTGGAGAGTTCTTTTGCCTGGATTTAAAGGGTGCCATAAAATGGCGCTTTAAATCTAAACGCGCAATCACCTCATCTGCTATAATTTCTCAGGGAATGATCTTCTTCTCTTCGGTTGATGCAACATTATATGCGTTGGATGTTAAAACTGGATTCGTCATTTGGCGCTTCCGATTAGGTAAAGCATCTATATCTACACCCTGCATTGCTGATAACCTGGTATTTACAGGCTCAATAGATGGCAATTTATATTGCGTCGACACCCGTTCTGCAAAAGATGTATGGCATTTTACGACCGATCATCAGGTTACAGGCTCACCAATCATTCATAAGGATTCAATATATTTTGGCTCTGTCGATGGATACGTATATTGCCTGGAATATCGCTCTGGACGCTTACGGTGGAAGTTCCACACCGGGCGACCGGTAACCGGTACTCCCGTAGCCTATGAGGACGTGATCTATTTTGGCTCTACAGACCACCATATTTATGCTCTGGCAGCCTGAGGGACGCTAAGGCGTTGGAGGTTTAAATTGTGTACAGGTTTTTTTAATAGATTATTCGGGAAAGACAAGCGTTCCGATAAGAAGCTGACCGGCGTTGAGGAGGCACCTGAAAAGCCTCCGATCAGCGAGTCGGCTACACTTCCGGCTGTCGAGCGGAAGATATTAGAAACTCCGGTCCAAACCAAGGACAAACTGGATTTACCCCAATTAATCGCGGGTTGTGGTCAATCGCCAGGGAAGCAGCGTGACCATAATGAGGATGCCATCTTTATGTTCACCACAAACATGGCAAGTGGCTCCAGCCAGGTCCAATTTGGCCTTTATATAGTAGCCGATGGCATGGGGGGGCATCAAAACGGTGCGATTGCCAGCGATGTGGCTATCCGGGCTATGGCAAGCCTCATTATCCGTAAGCTCTATCTTCCCTTGTTCAACCTTCCCGAGGAGCATCCGACCGAATCGCTTCAAGAGATCATGCAAGAAGGCATATACGAAGCTCACCGGTCTATCCTTAAGCATGCCCCTGGAGGTGGCACCACACTCACCGCAACCCTCATTATCGGCGACCAATTATCCATCATGCATGTCGGTGACAGCCGGGCTTATGCACTTAACCGAGACGGACAACTACAGGTGCTTACACGCGACCACTCCCTGGTCAAACGACTTGAGGAATTGGGGCATATTACCCCCGAGGAAGCCCAAATTCACCCTCAAAGGAATGTGCTCTATCGCGCCCTTGGGCAGGGAGAACCATTTGAGCCAGATTTCCTCACTTTTCCCCTGGAACCGATATCCGACATCTTTTTATGCTCGGATGGTTTATGGGGCGTTGTCCCCAATGATGAGATCCATCACATCATTTGCTCACGTACATCTCCTCAGCAGGCCTGCCAGAAGCTAATTGATGCCGCCAATGCGGCTGGCGGACCCGATAACATCTCAGCGATCCTGGCGCATATGCCAGAATAATATATGGCAGAGAAACCTGATTATTATGCCCTCCTGGGCCTTCCCAAAGATGCTACACCTGATGAAATCCGGCGCGCTTATCGACAGGCAGCTCGTCGGTTACACCCGGATGCGAATACAAAAGCCGGTGAGACGGAGCTCTTCATGGGCATTCAGGAGGCTTATGAGGTCCTCACCGACGAAATAAAAAGGGCTGCCTACGACGATAGTCTCCCTCACGAACCGGAATTCAATCCCCCTGTAAACCTTAATTTAGTATATAGTCGGTCGACGCTGCCTCGTTTAAGCGAACCGCAAATGATCTATGTCCTGGTGGAGCTGATCGCACAACCGGACCCCGATAGCATTTTGGGCGCACCGCTCAATGTATGTCTGGTCCTGGACTGTTCCACTTCGATGGAGGGGGAGCTCTTAGACACTGTAAAGGCATCGGCAATAGAACTGGTTCGCCAGCTCAGACCACAAGACATCCTCTCTATCGTCGTTTTCAGCGATCGGGCTGAGATATTGTTACCCGCCGGGAACCGCCTGGAACGTAGTGTAATCGAAACGAATATCAGAATGCTTCAGACTAGCGGTGGTACCGAGATCTATAAAGGCTTGGAGGCAGGATATAATGAAGTTCGCCGCAACCGAAGCTCGAAGCACCTTAATCACATTATCCTGATTACCGACGGGCGCACCTACGGTGACGAAGCGCAGTGTATGAGCCTTGCTGACCAGGCCTCTCAGGAGGGAGTTGGCATCAGTGGACTTGGTATAGGGGATAAATGGAACGATGTTTTCCTGGACAATCTGGCGAAGCAAACTGGCGGCAATAGCAAGTATGTGTCTAAACCGAAAGACATCCGGCAGTTCCTGAAAGAAAAGTTCCTTGGTTTGGGCCAGAGCTTTGGCGAAAATGTCGTTTACGATTTTGATACCGGCCCTGGGGTTCAACTGCGCTATGCTTTTCGCATGCAGCCCGAGACCTCGCCACTCGACCTGAAGGCACCCCTGCACCTCGGAAGCGTCCCTCGCGATGTCAGCTTGAATATTTTATTAGAGTTCATGATAAAGTCAGTACCACCTGACGTCAACAGCATCTCGATAGCAAAAGGTCGTCTCATATTAGACATCCCCAGTAAAATATCGCCCAAATTCACGGTACGCTTGAACCTCGACCGTCCGACCAGCAAAGATCCGGATCCCTTCCCTCCACCCCAGGAAATAGTGCAGGCGATGTCTCGGCTTACTCTCTACCGGATGCAAGAACGAGCACGCCAGGATGTCGCAGAAGGGAAAATCAAAGAGGCTACCCGCCGACTTCAGAATATTGCAACTCATTTACTCTCTCAGGGCAACCATGAGCTTGCCCTGGCGATCTTATCCGAAGCTGATCATATTCAACAAAACCTGGCCTTTAGCGAGGAGGGAGAAAAGCGCATCAAGTACGGCACCCGTGGATTACTTCTCCCTGTGGTCGTAAAGGAAAAAACAGAATGATAGTGTGCCCAAACTGCCAACATAAAGAAATACCCGGGACGCTCTTTTGCAGCGAGTGTGGTGCTCAGCTAGTTGAATTAGAGGGGATCGTTACTCAAAACATTCAGCCGACCCAAACCAACCACCTCCAGGAACAGCGTTACCCGCCACCCCCTATTATTGTACCTCCGGTATCTGAAGCCACCGTTTCACTTTACATCATCGAGGCCGGTCAAATACTCCCCCTCATCGGGCGAGAGGAGTTCACCCTTGGACGGGCTGCCGAGGGACAGCCGGTCCTGCCAGACATCGATTTGTCCTCGTTCCGCGCCTACGAAAACGGTGTCTCGCGGCTGCACACCTCGATCAAGGTGGGAGAGAAGCAGATCGCGGCTACTGATCTGGGTTCAGTAAATGGCACACTTCTCAATGGAAAGAAAATTCCACCGCATAAGGCGTTTCCTCTAAACCATGGAGACATCTTAACCCTGGGTAAATTAAAAGTCCAGATCCTCATCCGCCATTAGTAGAGGTCGATATGCCTTACACGATCGTTTTACATATTCAAAATGAAGATCCTGTAATGTGTGAGGTGGATGAACTGCCTACAGTCAACCAACTCATGGTCATCGCTGCGAATCCCCGCCGGCTGGATGGAAAAGACTTGCATTATTTATCAGAAAATGTAGTGATCGTGATGTACCCATTAGCGCGGATAACCTTTATCGAAATACTACCGACCAAAGATGAGGAACAAATTATCGGTTTTGTCCGAGAGTGATCCATGGTTGAGACATTTAAAAACCGCCGGATTCTGGTCGTGGATGACGAAGAGCGAATGGTCCGCTTTATCCGTCTTAACCTCGAACAGGACGGCTTCAGGGTAGTGGAAGCCTTTCGAGGTGCACAGGCGGTCGATCATTTACGAACCACCCTCCCTGACCTGGTATTACTCGATGTGATGTTGCCGGACCTGGATGGTTTTGAAGTCCTCAAGATGATCCGCGAGATCAGTGCAGTGCCGGTCATCATGCTTACCGCCAAGGGGGAGGAAGAAGACATTATACGCGGCCTGGAGCTTGGCGCAGATGACTATATCACCAAACCTTTCAGCCCCGGTGTGCTGGTTCGCCGCGTACGAGCTGTCTTAAGGCGCGCCGAAACAGCTACCGGGAGTATCCATGGATTAATAGAGGTAGACAATCGTTTAAAAATTGATTTTGACCGCCACGAGGTCTGGGTGGATGGTAAACTGGTCAGCTTACGCCCAACCGAATACCGTTTGCTCTACCACTTAGTACATAATGCCGGCTGGGTAGTTTCCCACGATCAAATCCTGACCAATGTGTGGGGATACGAATACCGCGACCAACCTCATTACGTTCGCCTATATATTAATTATTTACGCCAAAAGCTAGAGAAGGACCCGGCTAACCCTAAGTATATTCTCACTGAACGCGGCATCGGCTACCGGTTCGTTGATTATCATCGCGAGCGGTCAGCGACCCCTCAAAACAAATCAGGGGAATAGAAAACAAATTCAGACCTTGTCAGTCCAATAACTCTGGGCTATACTCTCCTTTTTGGATGAGTAATATGATTCAAAAGCAACGTATCCTTCTGGTAGACGACCACGAGGTCGTTCGTCTGGGTTTAAAGGCGCTGTTAGATCGGCACCCCAATTTCGAAGTGGTGGCCGAGGCCGGCACCGCTCGCGAAGCACTCGAGCGGGTTGCCGCATATTCGCCAGATGTAGTCGTGATGGACATCCGGCTGCCCGGCGGCTCTGGTATTGAAGCCTGCCAGGAGATCGCTGAGAAATATCCCAACTCGAAAGTGATCATGCTGACCTCCTACGCGGAGGATGAAATGCTTTTTTCAGCCATCCGCGCCGGGGCATCCGGCTATGTACTGAAGCAAATCGGGGGTGAGGATCTGGTTAGAGCTATTGACGCGGTTGCGCGCGGCGAGGCTCTGCTAGACCCGGCTGTGACCCAGCGTATCTTTCAGGAAGTGCGCAAAGCCGCCAGAGAGGAAGAAGCTTCTGCCTTCTCGGCATTAACCCAGCAAGAAAGGCATGTTTTACTTCTGGTATCCGAGGGCAAAACCAATCGGGAGATCGCAAAAGCACTCTTCCTGGGTGAGGGGACAGTGCGGAACTATGTCAGCAGTATCCTTTCAAAATTGGGGGTCAGCAACCGCGCCGAAGCAGCCGCCTACGCCGTCGAACACAATCTAAAGGATTACCTGTAATCTATATGAGAGTTACGCAGTTGAACGAGAAAAGTGCGTAAGTCCTACTATATTAATGCTGCCGGTTGATATCAGAAGGCTTCACACCGGGATTATTAAAATCCTGGTGAGCCGACTGATAGGCTAACCCCCATACCCAGTCCTGCAGGTATTTTTCAATTTCATCCAGTAAATTTAAATGTGCAGCCAGATTGATAATCAGCTCTTTGCTGTCCTTTAGGAGCTGCATGCAGTCGATTTGAGCCTGGTTTTCGGTGATCCCTTGTTCGCGTAACATCGCCAGGAAATTCAAAGAGGATAACCTGGTTAACAATAGAGCGTTGTTGATCCCGGTCAGGCGTACCCCATGTTTCTTCAGGTTGTTCTGCAGATCATTAAAAACCTGATGGAGGTCATCCAAAACCTGGGATTTTCGCCGTCCAACTTCAGATAATATCTCCTGTAATGAATTCAAACTCTGAGGACCAACCAAAACTAATGCCTCGACCATCTGATGCATCGGTGATGCATTGCCCTCCTCCAGGCACCGGATCAAGATGTCGCCTGCCTGCAAGCGCATATACGCACGCTCCACAAAGGAATAGACGGCTTCGAGTGGATTATCTCCCATAGGCAGCTTCCCGGCGACATGTTGGACACGGATATAAAGCACGCAGATAATCCCAATGATAAATGCCGAAATGATGTCCGTCTTCCCATTCGATGGTAATGGCGTAAGTACCCACTGCCTCCAAATTGTTCATCTTCGTAGCAGGAGATTGTTCCAGAGGCAGAGTAAAGACCACAGGATCCGGTTCAGATCGCATCCCTTCATGCCCACCCCTGCATTCAGCACACGGACAGGCATGCCGCAGGAGTGAAAATGGATACACACTGGTGTGTCCATCGATCCATTGAACGGTTAGTTCACTGGTCTGGCGATTGGCCGTAATTCCAATTGGCTTCATGGTATCCATATGGGATAAATATATACCTTAAAGAGTTAAAACGCAAACGCAACCTGCTGTTGTTGCATATTTGTTAATTCCCGAGTAATTTCTACTGCTAGGGATTCTGGATGACCGCCAGGTAGTTTGACACAGCCCAACCTGTGTGTTTCTCATCATAGGGAGCTACCAGGTACCACCAGATGTAACCATCAGCCTGGTTCGGGCCATCTTTAACCTGGAAAACTTCAGCCTCAATGGCAACAAACAAAACTTTCCCTTGCAAGCTTGGCTCA
>CAZPWU010000006.1:0-14935 GCA_964590325.1 uncultured Anaerolineaceae bacterium
CATCACGGATTCGTTTCCAAAAACAGTAAATGGAACAAAAACAATGCTCGTCCAGTACTTCGAACGGGCGCGTTTTGAATTAAATACTGATAATCCTCCCGATCTGCGTGTTGTCCTATCTCCGCTGGGGCTTTTACTTTACGACAATAATGACACCCCCTATTTGTCCATGCCTCCGAATTTTCCAGCCTGCCGTCAATTCCCAGAGACAGACCACCAGGTTTGTTATGCCTTTTTAGATTTCTTCAACACTAACGGTGGAATAGTACAGTTTGGTTACCCAATCTCGGAAGTTGAATCACGCGATGGGTTGATGGTGCAGTATTTCCAGCGCGCTCGTTTTGAATGGCATCCAGAATTTCCCTCGGGTCAACGAGTTATCTTGACTGACCTGGGACGAATATACTTCCAAAAACATGAAGACCAAAGCCAATCCAGGCCTCTTCGAGACGGTATCCCCAACACAATCATGGCCTTGCGCGCAAGGGCATTTACCGAAAAAGCTGTCCTATCGAATGGTGATACACAAACCATCTATGTTGTCGTTCAAGACCAAATCCTGCGGCCTATTTCTTATTCCCAGGTGACTTTCACTATTAAACTGCCATCGGGTGAAGAAGAGCGCTATATCATGCCTCTAACGGATAAAAATGGCATCACCAGTTTACCGTTACGCCTGATCCGGCAGCCACCAGGCATCGTCGAGATCGTGGTTACAGCCATTTATGAGGAATACCAGGCTCGGACACGGACTTCGTTCCATATTTGGTGGTAACTTGTTGGTTAAAAATAAAATGTTTGCGGGTACAAACCACCCGCAAACATTTTATTTTAATAGGAGTTACCCAGTTGAACGAGAAAAGCCCGAAAATCTACTAAATACTTCTAGGAGGTACGTATTTGAGCTAGCAACCGCTGATAGTCAGCGGCATTCGGTGGGTTTAGTGCCAGGATCGCCATAATCACCTCTGCAGCACCATTCCGGTCTCCTGCGTCTAAACTGATCTCCCCCGCCCTATCTAATTGTGAAATAGCATCAGCCGTCCTACCGACCTGGCGGTACAATTCGGCCAGTCGACGGCGTATCGAAATTTGCTTGGGGTTATCCTCAATCATATTTTCCAGGAACTTAATCGCGTCCTGGGTACGTTTATTATCGTACAGATAAGCAATGTACCCGTCCAGTTCTGCTATTGCCTGAGTTTCCTGTCTCAGGCGCAGGTTAAGATCAATCAGTGTCGTACGAGCTTTCTCATCATCGGGCTGTAAAGTGCGGATTTGCTCAAACACACGCAACGCCTGCCGCCAATCCAAACTCTGAAGATCAATATCAGCCATACGATGTAGAATCTTAACCTTCCAGACGCGATCCACATTGGCTGATTGGGCCAGACGCAAGGCCTGGGTAAAGGTTTTCCGTGCCATGTTAAGATCAGCCAGACTATAATAAACATCTGCCAATTTCAAATATTCATCGATCGCTTCTCCGGTTTGGCCGCGGGCTACAAGCTGGTCAATTAACCGCCCACGAGCATCCATATCCATCGGCGAAAGATTGGTGATACGCCGGAATAAATCGATAGCCCGGTTGGCCTCCCCGCGCATGCTGTAACTCTGTGCGACTACCGAAAATTTATCGATGGCATCCTGCAGGCGGTTTTGCTGGATCAGTAGTTCACCCATGTAAGTGTGTAGCGGTAAGTAAGTTGGTGCGAGTTCCAGCGCGTAGAATGCCTCTTCCATAGCGGTGCGATAATTACCCGCACGAGCCAATTGATGAATCCACGAGATTGAGTCTACCACCTGGCTGCCGCGCGCCTCGGTAATAATTTCGGCCAAAGGCATAGGAGTGCTGCCATCTGCCATTTTTGGTAGCTGTTGCCGGGCGCGCGCCAGATTTTCGCGCCAGTTCGGCTGGTTTAATAATCCCGCCACGTTGTCACACAAGTTTTTCTGAGCATCGGCATCTGTATGGTGTGTCTGTGCTTCGATAAAGGGGTCGTAAAGTTGGCGTAATCCCTCGGCCTGTTCAGTCGGTACAACGGCGGAATCTGCCAGTTTAAGCGCTTCGAGATAATCGACAGAGGCTTCCTTAAACCGGCCCATCTTGCCCTGGATTCGACCGAGAAGTAAATGTGAACCGAGAGCAAAATCGGGGTGGGTAACCGCCCGTTGTAAGTTACGGACGGCACTTTCAAGACGGTCACTCTCAGCTAATAAATAACCCAGATCAAAGTAAGCTGCGGGGTGATCGAGGCCGGCATCGATTGCACGTTCCAGCTCCCCGATAGCATCGGCACCATGTTCCCTCGATTGTAAATCAACAACCTGGCTCAAGTGAAGCATGATTTTCGTATGATCTACTTGAGCAGTGGGTAAAATCCCAGCTCCCTTCATTATTGACTGAAAGCCGCGTTTACTGACCTGTGATTCCTCATCTTCCTCGAATTGTTCAAATAGCATCCCAGCCAGTGTGGTCAATGCCCGTTGGCGAGCTTCTGCCATGGGATCGAGGTTAGATGACCTACTATCAGCTCCTTCTGCTGGAGGCATTTCACGTACTGAAGCTGTCACGTCTGGGCTTGCAATACGTCGTGGTGGTGTTGGTTTTGGAAGCATCTGACCTGTTTTTAACATCGCCAATGCATGCTTGGCTTCGTTACTCTCAGGGATTATTAATAAGGCGTGGTTTACCGCCTGGATAGCCTTCTGCACCTCCCCAGCATGCTGCATCAGGCTGGCAATCGTCAGGTATTCGATCAATGCCGGCTGTTTACGCCCCAGATGTTCGTGGACCAGTGCCAATCTCGAATGGGCTAACAGGTTTTCCGGCTTCAAGCTGACCACTCGCGTCCAGGCGTGAATGGCTTTACTAGCATCGCGGCTCTTAATATATAGTTCGGCGACAGCCATCAGTGTATCTGCAGCCTGGTTTGTATTACCAGTTCGCTCTAATAATTCAGCTACTTTCTCCTGTGGGATAGGATCGTTAGGGGTTATTTCGACCACCCTCCGGTAATACTTCAGAGCCTCTGCGTAATCCTGGAGCTGGTATAAGGCCAGGCCTAAACTAGTGAGAGCCTTCGGTTGGTCAGGAAACTCTTCTAGTGCCTGTCGATAGTAGCTGGCTGCCTGATCCCAAGACTGGTCCCAGGCTGCTGAATGACCCTGGTTCATGGCTTGCTGAAAACGTTGTGTGTTTCCGGGCATAATGGTTCCCTATAATAAGATAATGAGAATAACTGTCACGGGTTAAGCGGTTCCATCTCATCCCAATTCGAACCGTAACGAGCATCAGTCCGTAGAGGGGCATTGAGGAGATAGGCGTTCTCCATAACCTTTTGGGTGATTGCTGCTGTTGGTTTAAGCTCATTCTCAGGGCACTCTAAAACCAGCTCATCATGCACCTGCAATAGGATACGGGCTGAGAGGCCAGTTTCAGCCAGGGCCGCAGGCACACGTATCATCGCAATTTTCATGATGTCCGCGGCAGAGCCCTGGATAGGTGCATTGATTGCCTCGCGTTCTTCGCGGTTGCGGACATTTTGGTCGCGCTGGTTTTTAAGTCCTGGGAAATACCGCCTGCGTCCAAGCAGGGTTTCAACATAACCTTGTTCAGCAGCCCGTTGGCGTGTATTGTCGAGGTATTCCTTTACCCCTGGGAATTGTTTAAAATATGCGTCGACAAAATCTTCGGCCTCTGCCAGTGTTAATTCTGTTGTGCGCGTCAGTCCGAAAGCGCTCATGCCATAAATTAAGCCAAAGTTGATCGCCTTGGCATGGCGTCGCTGCTCTTTAGAGACTGCGTCCAATGGAACCCCGTAAATCGCTGCAGCGGTAGCAGCGTGGATGTCCTGGCCGGCGCGAAAGGCAGCCAGCATCGCCTGGTCGTCAGACATATGGGCAACAATACGCAGCTCCACCTGAGAATAGTCCACAGAGAGTAATTTGTAATCAAGATCGGCAACAAATGCCTGCCGTACGACCCGCCCGATATCTGTCCGTATCGGTATGTTTTGTAAATTGGGATCGGAGGAGGCGATCCTCCCGGTCACAGAACCGGTCTGGTTGTAAGAGGTATGCACGCGACCAGTAGTTGGGTTCACCTGCTTGGGAAGAGCATCAACATAAGTCGACTTAAGCTTTGAGAGTTCGCGGTATTCCAGCACCCAGTCTACCACCGGGTGCTTGCCCCGCAATGAGTCCAGGACTTCAGCGGAGGTCGAATAAAAACCACTCGCTGTACGTCGGGTCCGGTCGGGCGGAGCCAGCTTCAAGCGGTCGAACAGCGCCTCGGAGAGCTGCTGTGTCGAATTGAGATTAAAGGACTCGCCTACCGCCTGGTAAACCTGTGTCTCGATCTCATTTAAGCGTGTATTTAATTCACCTGACATCCGCTCCAAGAAGCCAATATCCAGTGCGATTCCGGTCATTTCCATATCCGCCAGCACTGGCACCAGGGGCATTTCTAACTCATTAAACAATTTAGTGGCCTGGCAGGCATCCAAATCGGCTTCTAAAACGGGTGCCAGCCGCAATACAACCGCGGCATCTGCAGCAGCATATGGTGCAGCCTCGGAAATAGGCACCTCAGCCATGGTGCGCTGATCCTTACCCTTACCGATTAGCTCCTCGATCTCGGTCATCCTGTAGTCCAAACGCACCCAGGCCAGGCTTTTTAACCCCAAGTTACGTGAGGTGGGGTTGCTCAGCCATTCAGCGATCATGGTGTCGAAAGACAAGGGGGTAACGCGCAATCCGTGGCGTGCCAGGACCACGAAATCGTACTTCAGGTTATGACCATATTTGGGTTTCTTAGGGTCGGTCAATGGCCCGCGCAAGGCTTCTAAAACGACCTTCAGGGGCAGTTGCTTACCTAATCCAGTTTTGTGTCCAACCGGGATATAGTATCCATTTCCTTCGTCGGTCGCCAGCGAGATTCCAACCAGGTCAGCGCGCATCTGGTCGGTGGAAGTGGTCTCCGTATCGATAGAGATCAACCTGGCTTTTTGCAAAAGGTTGGTCAGGTCATCTAAAGACTCAAGTGTATCCACCACATAAGTCTGGATGGTGCCGGGGGAAGCCGACGCTGTACCCAGGATCTGGGGACTCTCCCCAAAAAATGATAGCTGCTGGGTTGACCGGGAGGTACTCTTCCCATACTGCTGTTCCAATGTCGTCAGGCGGTTCATGAGTGAGTGGAACTCTAATTCCCGGAACAAGGCCTCGACCCTGGCGGGATCGAAAACCTCAGTACGGGCCATTTCCAGGTCCAGCTTGACTTTTACATCCGTTACTATTGTCGCCAGTTTCTTGCTCAAGTAAGCATCTGAGCGACCAGCGGTTAATTTTTTTCCTACACTCCCGGTAATCTCTTCCAGGTGGGTGAATATTCCATCCAACGTGCTGTAAGTATGCAAAAGAGAAACCGCTGTTTTTTCTCCAATACCGGCGACACCCGGGATATTATCGGATTTGTCGCCGACTAAAGCCTTATAATCTACCACCTGTTCGGGTCTCACCCCCAGGTACTCTATAACATCGTCCGCCCGGTAATCCTTAGCATCTGAGAGAGTCTTGCCAGGGAGATTGACAAGGATGCGATCGTCCACTAGCTGCAGGAGATCACGGTCGCCTGTAATGATTTTTACTCCGAGACCCTTTGCCACAGCCTGGCGAGCCACACTGCCCAGGATGTCATCAGCCTCATAGCCTTCCACCTCCAGGCGTGGTATGTTGAATGCATCTACTAATTGCCGGATGCGCTCCATTTGTGGTCGCAGATCATTCGGCATCTTAGCACGCGTGGCTTTGTAATCGGGGAATAGATCATCTCGGAAGGTCTTGCCGGTGTCAAAGGCAACTGCCAGGTAATCCGGGTGATCCTGCTCTAAGATTCGCAACAATACGCTGGTGAAACCAAAAACACCCGCGGTCGGTTCCCCGCCACGTGTTGAAAAACTGGATGTACCGCGCGTCAGCGCAAAGTAAGCGCGATAAGCAAGTGCGTGGCCATCTATTAAATACAGAGTCGGTGGCATGGTGAACCTTTAATGGAAACGTAAACTCGATTTAGCAACACCCTGATGTTGACGGGTTTTCTGTATATATTCTTTTATGACCTCGGCTGATAAGGGTTGGGAGATACTGGTGATCAAGTATCCTGGAGCCCAAAAATCACCTGAGGGATTCTCCTGTGCCAAGGTTGGGAAATCTATGAAGATACGCTGTGAGGTATGTTTTCGAATGCTGCGTAACAGAAAGCTCGGAGAGGTCGTTGGAGATACATTGACGATCCAGTGTAAATAATCCGGGCGAACTGCTAAATGCTCCAGACGCCAACCAAAAGCCAGGCAAAGGTTACCAACCCATTCGGTCAACCGCACTACCAGGTCACCTGTGAGATGGTGCTGGGGCAGGCGCGGGATGATGACACAGGCAAAATTCAAGTTGCTAATCGCTGGAAAAGCCGGCTGCAGCTCAACCACTTCCCCCGGTAAGCTGATAAGATGAGGACGAGTGTCTGCCAACGATTCGGTATCTCCAGCCTGTATGGGAATACCCTTATCCGGTTCTATGTCTTTCCGTGGAATACTAACTCCCGGTGTAGAGGTTGTTTCCTCCCGTTTAACTACCTCCATGGGTTTATCTTCTATCTGACCCCTGGTTGTGGGTGCCCCCGAAACCGTGGGTGGAGGGACATCATCGAGGAGTGAGCGTAGATCAAGCATTGGGGATTCTAAAGGTTCTTTAGAAGCAAATGTGGTTTCAGGTGTAGAGCTTGATTCCTTTTCTCCAGAGCGCATATCCGGTGGCGTGACCAAGGCGTTAACCAAACGACTGGCCTGGGAACGCACCTTGCTGAAAGGCATTTCCGCATCAAAAGCCAATGCAAGGATCATGCCTCTTCCCAGGCTGGTGGCATACAACATATAGTCATTGCCGTTCGCTCCCAGGTGGATGAAGCGCGCCAGGTCACTTCCACCGATATGGTCCCAGTGGTTAATCACATTTGCAGCCAACTCCTGGGTAGCGGGTTGTGATAATTGCCCTGCGTAAGCCCATAACTGGCCTTCATGTACAATTAAAGCTGCTTGAGCAGCGGATTCCAGGGAAAGGCTGGTCAGGTGCTGTGCTGCCAAAGAGACATCCTGCAGCCATTCAGGCGGGGAAGAGGGACGTCCAACCGGTTTGGAGGGTTGGATTTTTATAGTAGCTGGCCTGGTTTCAACTGCTGTTGCCACTTGATTTAACGGCTTGGGCAGCAATTCATTGACGATATCCAATAAATCCGGCAGGTAGAAAGGTTTGCTCAGGTAACCATGCAAAGGTACGTCAATCAATGAAGGACTGGAGAGATCATTATTAGGAGGTACAACCACCAGGCGCAAGTCGGGAAGTATCTTCAGCAAAGCGGATCCAAGTTCAGATAAAGGGACATTAAGATTATCCGAATCCAGGATGCACAAAGCAAAGGCGGTTTTTAGCGATTTCTGAACCGCCTCCTCACTGCTCCTCACCTGCACAACCTGAAAATGGCCTGTCTCTTGCAGCGTCTGCTGGATCAGGTCACCAAAACCTGTCGTCGATGTTATTACCAGGATCGGTACAGCCATATTAAGAGTGTATCACGGGCTGCGACCGGAAGCAATAGACATTGACAACAACTTACGAACATGATATTGTTATTTAAGAATGGTCTGGGTTAAACGAGTCTTTACGGCAGTCATGATCGTTCTGATCCTGATGGGGATAACCGCTAGGAACAGGGGATTCGCCGCGGACAATCCAGAAGATCCTATCAGGCAAACACAAATCATCGTCAGCTATACCAAATATGAGTGGTGGTTGGTGGGTTGGTCAGATAATCAGCCACTCTGCCAGATTATCATCAACCACGAAGGTTGGCCAACTGACAGTGAGATATATTCAACCTGCGGTGAAGTTGTCTATGCGCAATGGAAGACCACGCCCTCTTGTGAGCTTACAGATGACCTGCCCACTACAACGACTTGTGTTGGTTTATATCTACACCTGGTCAGCACTGAACCTGCTGAAAAGACCATCCTCGTCGATCTACCCCTTCCTCAGGTTTTCATCACCCTGGCGGGATGTTCACCGACGACCCCTGAAAACCGCTGCAGCCAGCTTCCCGGTTTACTATTAGTCGGCGATGAGCCGCTTCCCAATGAGCATATCACCGCCATCCATGCTACGATGAATGGACAGACCACCTCTTGTGAAGGGACGACTTGCCAGGTACCTCCCCAGCCCACCCCGTTGGAAGGGACCACTGTCGAATTTTGGGCAGACTCCAGCTACGGTGATACCAGCCAGCACTTCACCGCACTGGTGCGGGTGATTGAAACCGGTGTCTCCCCTGCCCCAGGGAACGGGGGCTGGTACGTCGATGTCTTAAGCACGCAATGGCGTGGTAAACAAATCGCCAGTTGTGCGCAGGACTGGCATGCATTTCCCCCAATCGGAGGACCTCCTGCCTGGCTGACTACCCCTGAGATACCCGAACTCCTGGCCTCCGACGAATCCTACTATTTCCTGGCAGGCAGGCTGATTTCACAGGGCCTGGTCAACGCCTCAGACTGCCCGGGTGGAGGTCTGCTTGCCAATGGTTACGCTGATGCCTGTGGATTGGATACAGCTAAGACGATCGTCCAGGAGTGGCAAAACCGCTTCGACAACCGCATCATCGACGTAGCTAAGGAGACCGGGGTGCCAGCACAGCTTTTGAAAAATTTATTTGCTGCCGAAAGCCAATTCTGGCCGGGTGCCTTTAAAGATCCAAAGGAATATGGACTTGGGCAGTTAACAGAGAACGGGGCTGAGACTATTTTACTCTGGAACCCGACTTTCTATGAAAAATTTTGTCCCCTTATATTGAACGCCGATACTTGTAAAAAAGGTTACGTATATCTCAATGCTGCTAATCAGGCAACCTTACGAGGTGCATTAAGCCTGGAGGCTAAAGCAGACTGCCCGGATTGTACGGCGGGGATCGATCTGACTAACGCCGACTTTAGTATCTCCCTATTTGCACAAACCTTACTGGCTAATTGTGATCAGGTCGGTCAAATCGTCTATAATGCAACCAACCGTATCGCTGGAACAGTGAGCAATTATGAAGACCTCTGGCGGTTTACGATCGCCAATTATCACGCTGGTCCGGGCTGCCTATCCTATGCAATCTACAGTGCCTGGCAGCGTAACGATAAAATGGACTGGGAGCACGTGTCAGAATACCTGACTCCACCCTGCCAGGGGGTCACATCCTATATTGATAAAATCGCCAGGTAGCAGCCTTATTTTCAAATCAGAGCGTGTACGAGTTCCAGGAACTCCTCCCACTCTTCTTTGAAAAAATGCAGGGTAACGTTATTGAGTTCCAGATGGTAGGTGGTCTCGCCATCGGGCTCTTCAGCGAGCCAGGCGATATAGTTATCGGTCTCAGCGATAACATCGGTGTTGGGTTCGGGGGTATCTTTAGACATTCTCTATTTCCTCCGCAAAGATAAGTGATGCGTGATACATAAAACGTTATAAATATTAACGTTTTATGTATCACGCATCACGTTTTCGATGGCTAAGGCGCTGGTAAAACATACCAGGGATTTACAAATCCGCCCAAGTATCGGATTTCAAAATGCAGGTGGGGTCCTGTTGAGTTACCCGTATTTCCCAATGCCCCAATGTATTGCCCCTGATAAACGCTTTGTCCACAGTGGACACTGAAATTACTCAGGTGAGCATACAAGGTTTGATAGCCAGTTGTGCCGTGGTCGATCATGACCATATAACCATACCCACCTGTCGACCAACCAGCAAAGACGATAACACCACTATCTGCGGCAAAGACGCCGTCGCCTACACTGCCGGCAATATCGATCCCCAGGTGGCCCGACCAATAATCATTTCCGGATACAAAGTGACTAGCAGTAGGCCAGGAGAAGAAACCTGATCCGTTTGCACCGTCATAATTCCCTGCACAGGCTCCTGGACCATAGACCGATTTAGAAACTCCGGCTCGACCGCGCGGGATAACTGGTACTATCCATTGTTTGAACTCGCGATGGCCTCCTGGCACGAGCACATAACTACCCGCTTTGATTTGGGGATTAGTCAAATCTAGCCTATTTCCGGGCCAATTAAGAACTTCCCCGGGTTTGGCATCAAAGGCTGCGGCAACAGATTGAACTGTATCCCCCTCTTTCGCCTGGTAATACACCCCATCTACGGGCGGGATATTAAGCTGCATGCCAGGTGAGAGCATATCAGGGTTATCATTGAGCTGGTCATAATTAGCCCACAAGATCGTCTCAGGCTTTAGGTTAAATTTCTGGGCAATGCCAAAAACCGAATCACCAATGCTGACCGTGTAGACGATCACCTCCTGGCGAGGGCGTGTGGGGATAATGGTGTGGAGCGTAGCCAGGCGGGAGACGGCCAACACCGAAGCAGATTGAATAAAATCCGGCATCTCCGCCTTCCCACTATCAGATGGTGCGGGTAAGGCCTTCTGGACTGCCGTCGGCGCAGATCCTTCAGACGCTGCAACGGGAGCGGCCGCGGCTGCAGTAGTGGCTGACCGAATCCGCCAACCAAGATACCCAGCAAAAAGGGCCAGGCTGATCGCGACCAGCCATGTCCCCCCCACGATTAACCGTTCAGCCTTTGATGCTTTCCGATTCTTAACGGTCTGACTTGAGCTTGTCTCGGGAGCGTTAGGACTGGTTCCAGCACAGGCTGGAGATGTCTTGCTCTCCGTGGTCAGCTTCCCTCTCACTAATCTTCCTCGTTTAGGGTTTCAAGGAATTCCTGGTTGTTATTAGTGCGTGATAGCCTCTGTAAAATCGCCTCAGTAGCGTTTGTCGGGTCCAAGCCAGCCCCATAAGGGGGCTGTGTGATCATCTGATCATACATACGCCTCATTAGCCAGACCCGAGGGACAAGATCCGGACCAAGGAGCAGCTCTTCTCGGCGGGTTGAAGAGCGCTCGATATCTATCGCTGGGAAAATCCGCCGTTCTTGTAGACGGCGCGATAGGAGGAGCTCCATATTGCCTGTACCCTTGAACTCCTCATAAACAACATCATCCATACGTGACCCTGTATCGACAATGCAGGTAGCGATAATGGTCAACGAACCGCCTTCTTCTATATTACGGGCAGCGCCAAAAAAACGCTTAGGAGGATACAAGGCAGATGGATCGATACCACCGGATAACGTCCGGCCCGAGGGTGTGACGACCAGGTTATAAGCGCGCGCCAGGCGGGTGATCGAATCCATTAGTATCACCACATGGCGTCCGATTTCAACCAGTCTTTTCGCACGCTCAAGCGCCATTTCGGCTACACGGACATGGGAGGTAACCGGTTCATCAAAGGTCGAAGCTATCACCTCTGCTTCTACCGATCGATCCATGTCGGTGACCTCTTCAGGGCGTTCACCGATCAAGGCCACCATCAGATGCACATCCGGATATTTAGTAGAGACTGCATTAGCTATTTGTTTGAGGATCGTTGTCTTGCCTGCTTTGGGTGGGGAGACAATCAGTCCGCGTTGGCCGCGGCCGATCGGTGTAACCAGGTTGATCAGTCGGGTGGCCAATGTATAACGGTCTGTCTCCAGGTCGAAGCGGGTGTCCGGGAAAATCGGGGTCAGAGTCTCAAATGGGGGGCGCCGCTTAGCCTCTTCGGGGTCAATTCCGTTGACGGTTTCCACCTTCAACAGGCCATAATGCTTCTCTGATTCACGCGGTGGACGGACATTACCGATGACGAGGTCACCATTGCGCAAGCTGTAACGCCGGATTTGCGACTGTGACACATAGACGTCGTATGGCCCCGGTTGGTAATGCCCGGACCGTAAAAAGCCTATGCCATCGCTCATGATTTCCAAGATACCGCCGCGCAATTCAATGCCTTCACGCTCAGCTTCAGCCTGTTGGATGCGCAATATTAGATCTTCTTTTTTAAGCTGACCGGCATTGGGTACACTGAGGTCCCTGGCCATTTGACGCAAGGTGGCCAGGGGGGTGCTTTCTAATTCAAGGACTTTCATATTGTTTTGTCTCTAAGCTGTTGTGATGGAACATCGATGTAATTGGATTAGGTACAACCGCCGATAGGTGTCCCGTTTTTTTTACGGCGGAGGGCCAATCAATTTATAAGGAATAACTCAAAAGGAATAACTCAAAATGAAGGAATATTTTGTAAAGGGGGAAACTCTGTAATTATTATAGCACGCAAAAGAATAGACTGCAAGCCCCATGGAAATGTGGGTGCATGTCAGTTTGGGGGCGAGTTATAAGCAGCACTCCAGCGCTCATCAAATCTCCTGCTCAAAACGGCACCACGAAAAGGCAAGAGGCGTTCAGCACCCGCTCGGCTCCAACGCATGCCCGCTTTCGTAAAGCGATCTTTGAAACGCTTGCCGCCGCTCTCAACCATACCACTGCCAATCACCCTGCCATCGGTCCTCATCTCCAAATAATCCATGCGATGTTTATGATGTTCGAAGTAGCCTGCCTGTTGCAGCAAATTTTCTCGTTCAGCAGGCTTTTCTTCCGCCATCTGGGCAATGGTCAGTGCAGTTTGATCGGCATGGCCTTGAAAGAGAGGTGTTTCCTGTTGTTTGAACCAACGCACAGCTTGTGGCGCACCTTCTCCAAAGGCCAGCTTGGCTGCCAAACCCAAGTGTTCGGTGGCATGATACCAGTCAACCACCTGGCGAGCATCATAGAGATAATCGGCCACTAAATCCCAGATCCAGGCCGCTCCATCTGCCACAACCTGGGTGTCAGCGGACGCATGCCAGTGCCGCCTTTTGGCTTCGGCCCACAGCTTTAGCCCACAAGGCTCTGGACCTCACAGGTGACTGATGTAGCTGGTATGGGTCGCATGCCCAATTTCGACTGCTTCCTTGGTTTCTGGGTCGAGAGTGGCGGTCAACTCCACTTCGAAAAAGCAGCCGCACTTCAGCTCTTTCCATTCTTCTCCGCGGATGTAGATCATACTCCCATCCATCGCAGCTCCCAAGCCCTGGTCAGACTTCACCACTGCCTGCCCGGGTACAGGTTGCTCTATCATCGCACTGGCTTGCTCGGCTTCTTTTTCTTCTACCTTCTTCAGCGCTTCTCACCACTCTTGGGTCAGCCACCAAACACTATTTTCAGAGATTTCGATTTGGGCTAATTCTTGGAGAGCTTCGGTCGCTTCGGCATCGCTCAATTTGGCACTGTACTTGATCCCCTTTTGTGCCACACCCTCGCTCCAGTGCTTGTCATGCAAGCACAACTGCCTATCCAGGGGGAAAAATACTCTCCTCGCACGTCGGACAGTAATAATAGCCTCGCTCAACCTGCAATGCGCCTGCCCGGCTCTCCACTTGTGTGCTTTTCTCACCTTTGTAACGCATTTCCTCCCCGCACTTGGCACACTTTGGCCCAGGTGCGGGTGTTCGCTCTCTCTGTTCTTCTACTGCGATTTGGGCCAGCTCTTGCCCCAATTCCTTGCGCAGCTTCAAGGCGATATCTTCGATTTGCTTCAAGTCCGGCTGCGGATGACTTGCCTCCCAAGCTAAATATTCATCGATGATCTGGTCCGCTTTGGCTCGCAATCGAGCGCGCTTCTCTTCAATGCTCTTTTTCATGGCTACACCCAGATGGCGATAGCCGTTTTTTACATCCCTTGCCCCTAAACTGACATACACCCTTTCTGAGCGTGACTGTTTCAAAACTGGGGTTTAATAGAGTTTCCGGGACGATCTTGCCCATCGTCCCGGAAACAACCCTAAAAGAAACGGTAGACCCATTATATGCGCCTCAGTCTGATTTTACCAGTTGTTGAACCGGAACAATATCGCGAACCGGAGCAGTGTGTCAACCCGAAGTGCAAAGGGAAATACTTCCGCTGGCGCCAGGAAGTGCTGAAAAACGTGCGGGATACGCAATACGAGCAGGTGCTAGCCCGCCGGTATGAGTGCCTGTGTTGCCATCGCACCTTTCGGGTCTATCCGCAAGGCGTGCTGGCTGGGTAGTTCTCGCAGCGGGTGAAAGGGATCGGGGTGATGTTATACGTGCTGGGGCTGAGTTATGGGGCGGTTACATTGGTGCTGGGCGCCTTAGGGGTCTGGATCAGCAAGGCGAGTGTGTATCGGAGTGTCCAAGCCACGGCGGAGCAGGTTCCAGGGATGAGAGGCGAGCCATTTCTGGAAGGCTATCGCACCCAGGCTTTAGGAGCGGATGTGACCAGTGTGAAATGCAACGGAAAATGGTTACCGATTGGAATTACGGTGGATGCGATCACGGGGATGGTCCTCACCCTCGATCAACTGAGTGGCGAAGATGCCCAAATTCTGCAAGCCTGGTTGGAGCCGATTGTGGCAACCGTGAATGCCCGTGTTTTGGTGAGCGATGATGCCGATGCCTTCAAGATGGTCGCCGATGAGGCCGGTTTGGAGCAGCAAGTCTGTAAGAGCCATGTGGGGCGCAACACGCTCGCTTTGATCGAGAACCTGAGCCGGCAGATACAAGCTGGAGCCGATCGCTCTCTCGCAGAACTCGGAATTGAGCCGCAGCAAGCCTTGGCGAATCTGCGCCAATTAGGAGAACTCATGCGCAGCCGCCTTCCAGAACAACAACCTCAGCTCGAAGCCCTCTTCCTGCGCTACGCGGCTGCACTCGCGCCGCGCCCGGGTCAATCGGCCAGCCTCGCCTATCGCTTGCGCAACCTGTTCCTGGATCGTTGGAACCTGTGGCCACGCTTGACTTTCTATCGCACCTGGAAGAATGCCAAGGGCAAGGCCATCTTGGATGGAACCAATAATGCCAGCGAACGCGCCATTGGTTGGTGGATCAAGGAGCGCTATCGTTCCATGCGCGGCTACAAACGGGATCAGTCCGCTTTGAATGTCAGCCGCT
>CAZPWU010000007.1:0-14714 GCA_964590325.1 uncultured Anaerolineaceae bacterium
CAGACCGCCAAAGGCGTCCATATCGCGTGTATGGCGGCGCTCGTAGATCATGCCGACGATGAGGAACAACGCTCCCGTGCTCAGGCCGTGGTTGACCATCTGCAATATGCTGCCCTGTATACCCTGGGAGTTGAGGGCAAACAGGCCGAGCATGACAAACCCCAAATGGCTGACCGAGGAATAAGCCACCAGCTTCTTTACGTCCTTTTGGGCATAAGAAACTGCTGCGCCGTACAGGATGCCGATCACCGCCAGACCCGCCATCCAGGGGGCCAGCTTCACCGCTGCATTGGGGAAGAGGGTCAGGTTGAAGCGCAGGAAGCCGTAGGTGCCCATCTTCAGCAAAACAGCCGCCAGGATGACGGAACCGGCTGTGGGTGCTTCGACATGAGCATCGGGCAGCCAGGAATGCAACGGCCACATGGGTACCTTGATCGCAAAAGCCGCGGCGAAGGCCAGGAAGAGCCAGAATTGGATATTGGCCGGGATGCCGCCCTTAGCGATCAGATCAGGCAATGAAAATGTGCCCTGTGTGGTACCGAGCCACAGGATCGCCAGCAACATCAGGATGGAACCCGCCATGGTATACAGGAAGAACTTAATGGCGGCGTAAATGCGGCGCGGCCCACCCCAGATGCCGATCAAGAAGTACATCGGCACCAGCGTGAACTCCCAAAAGATATAGAACAGGAACAGGTCCTGCGCCAGGAACACGCCCACCATGCCCACTTCCAGGAGCAAAAAGAACACCATGAAATCCTTAACGCGCTCCTCGACCGCCGTCCAGGTAGACAGGATCGAAATAGGCATCAGGAAGGTGGTCAGCAGGAGCAGCAGGATACTCAGGCCATCTACCCCCAGGTGGTAGTTGATGTTCCAGCCGGCGACCTGGATCCAGGGGATTTGCACCACGAGCTGCAGGTCGGACTCGCCGGCAGTACACTGAACCAGCGCCCAGATCGAGATGCTGAAGGTGATCAGCGAGGTGAGCAGTGCGATCCAGCGGATCAGGTTTTTTGATTCGCGGTTCACGAACAGGATCACCAGCACCCCTACCAGGGGGAAGAAGGTAACCAGAGTCAGTGGATGAAGGACGAAGTTCATGGCTGTTCCTCGGTTTATGGCTACAGGTTAGAATGCGTAAACATGTATAGACTTTTACTATTTAACGAAGAACCAGGTATCCGATAATAATAACGACCCCAATGAACACCGCAAGGGCGTAGTTACGTACAAAACCGGATTGGATACGGCGCATGCGGCCCGCCAGGGCCTTGGTGACATCCGCCAGGCCGTTAGCAATGCGGTCGATCACACCCAGGTCGATGGGCACTGCCAGGAAGCGGGTCAATGCCCGATAACCGCCAGCGATGACTACATCGTGGAACCAATCGTGCCAAAAGCGCCCGTCCACCTGGTCAGCCAGGAAGCGCGACAGGGCAACATAGGGGTTCAGAATGATCGCGCGGTAGAGTTCGTCCACCCACCACTTGTTCTCCATGCCGGTGAAGACCGGCCCAATATAGGCGCGCAGCGGGTCATCGGGACGTTTGGCTGCCGGCAGGGACTGCATCTCCCGGTAGCGCCGCCAATAGAGATACCAGGCCAGCGCCAGGCCCAGAAGAGCCAGGCCGGTCGAGGCCCCGGCGACGACCAGGTTGAACCCTAACGAGCTGAATTTCTCATTGGTCTGCTCCAGCCATTTCGTAAGGGTATCTATCGCAGGCAGGTTTAGGCCGCCCCCCACAGTCGACAGAATCGCCAGCACCACCAGCGGTACGGTCATCACCGGCAGGTTATCGCGGGCGTGTTCTGCGGCAGGTGAACGCGGCTCGCCAAAGAAGACCAGCAACACCTGCCGCCCCATGTAGAAGGCAGTGAAGAAAGCTGCTACAAACAGCAGCCAGAAGATATAAGGTTTCAAGACGAGTGACTCAGTCAGGATTTCGTCCTTAGCCCAAAAACCAGCCAGGGGGAAGATGCCCGCCAGGGCCAGCGCACCAATCAGGTACACCCAGAAAGTGAGCTTCATACGGGTGCGCAGTCCACCCATGTTGCGCATGTCCTGAGGGTCGAAGTCATGACCCAGCTTCTTAAGCTGCTTTTTCAAACGCGGGTCGTTCTCAACATGATGGTGCCCATGCTCAACACCCTGGATCACCGAGCCAGCGGAGAGGAAGAGCAGCGCTTTAAAGAAAGCGTGCGTCACCAGAAGAAACATGCCTGCCACGTAGGCCCCCATCCCCACGGCTGCGACCATAAAGCCCAACTGGCTGATGGTGGAATAAGCCAGCACCTTTTTGATGTCAAACTGACCGACGGCGATCGTCGCAGCAAACAGGGCCGACAGGCCGCCGACCAGCGCCACCCAGTTCTGGGCAGCTGGCACCAGAGAATAGACTGCATAGGAACGGGCGACCAGATAGACCCCCGCCGTTACCATCGTTGCAGCATGGATGAGAGCCGAGACCGGCGTAGGGCCAGCCATGGCGTCCGGCAGCCAGACGTAGAGCGGAAGCTGCGCCGATTTACCCGTCACGCCCAGCAGCATGAACAGCGCCATGGCTGTGATCAGGATTGGTGTGGTGACCGCAGCTGCGGGGGCCATGGCGTTGATCTCTTTAAAGATGAAGGTGCCGAACATCCCGAACATCAGGAACATGGCGATCAAGAAACCGAAGTCGCCGATGCGGTTGGCGATAAAGGCCTTCTTGGCAGCCAGCGCGTTACCGATGCCTTCTTTGCCCTTCTCATACCAGAAACCAATCAACAGGTAAGAACACAGGCCCACACCCTCCCAGCCGACGAACAGCATCAGGTAATTGTCGCTGCTCACCAGGATCATCATCATGACGATGAACAGGTTAAGGAAGACAAAGAAGCGGCGGAAACGGGCCGGATCGCCGTTAAGGCGCACGTCCTCGTGCATGTAGCCGATAGCGTAGATATGGATGAGCGTCCCCACCCCGGCAACCACCAGCATCATCGTCACCGAAAGGGTGTCCACCTGGAACCCCCATTGGACGTTGAGGGTCCCAATGTTGATCCAGTCTAAATAGGGCACCGTCACCGGGCCGCGCTGCCCAGCCAAAGAAATCCCCAGGAGTACAGCTACCCCAAGGGAAAGCGCCGAAGCGAGTGAAGCCACTGTCCCGACCGCAATTTCACCGGCGCGACCCTTTTTGACAATCAAACCCCCGAAGATGATATTGAACAGCAGCCCAATAACCGGGAAAAATACGACCAGCGGGGTCATGTAAAAATAATTCACGGCTCCACTCTCCATTCCATAAACCCTAATCCCCGATCACTAAACCCCTATGCCCCTATCCTTTTAGATTACTCATCTGATCCACATCAATGCTATGCTTGGTGCGGAAGATCGCCACAATCAAGGCCAGGCCCACCGCTACTTCAGCTGCCGCCACCGTCATGACAAAGAAGACGAAAATCTGCCCGCGCAACGATTGGTAATAACGGGCATAAGCTACAAACACCAGGTTGGCCGAATTGAGCATCAGCTCTATCGACATGAAAATAACAATAGCATTGCGCCGGATCAGCACCCCCAACGCACCCAGAGTGAATAAAATTGCTGATAGGCCGACATAGTAATAGACAGGCAGCATACTAAACCTCCGTAGAACGTGACACGCGATTGAGAGAGATTATTTCTTCTCACCCTTTGTCAGGACAATGGCACCGACCATGGCGACCAGCAACAAGATTGATGTCACCTCGAAGGGCAGCAGGTACTCGTTGAAAAGTGCCGATCCGATCGCGGTTGGGCTGCCGAAAGTAGCCGCTAGAGCCGCGCCAGCCTGTGACGTCCCTCCAGCCGCGAGTGCCCCTCGTTGGGTGAACAGGAGATAGCCGGCCTCAGCCAATAAAATAATGCTTAAGAAAATTGCCAGCGGCTGCTGCCATGCCAGGGTCTGGACGACGCGCAATTGCTCCGCGCCCAGGAGCATGATCACGAATAAGAATAGCACCATAATGGCGCCGGCGTAAACCGTCACCTGGGAGATGGCGATAAACGGGGCATCAAGCGACAGGTAAAAGATCGCCACCGCCCCAAAATTAATGATTAGGCACAGGGCTGAGTAGACCGCATTACGGCTGAATAGCATCCCCAAGGCGGAGATCACAGCCACTGCAGCGAGAATAAAGAACAGGATTAAGCCTAGGGTCATAGACAATCTCTCTCTTTATTGTTGATTGTGGATTGATGATTTCAGTTTCACAATCCTCAATCGGCTGGATTTTGCATTACCGGTACCGAGCGTTCATATAATCCAGGGGTTACTTTCTGGGGCGTAGGTTTTCCACCCGGAGGTACAGGGTCCAGGAGCATATCCTTGGTGTATATAGCCTGCCGCCTGTCGGTAAAGGAAAGCTCATAATTATCACCCAGCACAATCGCCTCGGTAGGGCAGGCGTCTTCGCAGTATCCGCAGAAAATACAGCGCAGCATATTGATCTCGTAGGTGCTGGCATATCGTTCCCCGGGTGAGTAGCGCGCTTCATTGGTGTTTTCAGCCGATTCAACGAAAATAGCATCCGCCGGGCAAGCCGCTGCGCAAAGAGAACAGCCGATACATTTCTCCAGACCGTTTTCATACCGCTTCAGCTCGTGCCGCCCTTTAAAACGGGTGCACACCGGTCGCTTCTCTTCCGGGTACTCGATGGTCACCGGCTTTTCGAAGATGGATCGAAATGTGGTCCACAGGCCACGGGCAAGTTCCGGAAGCATCGCCGTCAGCCTCCTACTAACACTAATATTAATGCGGTGATTAACACATTTAGAAGCGCTACGGGCAGCAGTACCTTCCAACCAAAGGCCATCAGTCGATCATAACGGATGCGAGGCAGCGTGGCGCGGATCCATATCATAAAGAACAGGAGGATCAGCACCTTTATCAGCAAGTAAAACGGTCCCAGCCAGGGGAGCTGGTCAACGAAGGGGCCACGGAAGCCACCGAAGAACAGGGTGGCAGCGATCATGCTTACTGCGATCATCTTGATGTACTCAGCCATGAAGAACAAAGCGAATTTCATGCCTGAATACTCGGTATGGTAGCCGGCTGTCAGCTCCTGCTCGGCCTCGGGCATGTCAAAGGGCGCTCGGTTAACCTCCGCCACACTGGCGATCAGGAAAACAAACGGCCCCAGGGGCTGGTAAAGCAGCCACCGCCACCAGCCCATCTGGTGTTGGGCATTGACAATATCGATCAGGCTCATCGAGCTAGCCAGCATGATCGGGCCGATAAAGGCCAGCCCTAAAGCGATCTCGTAGCTGATCATCTGAGCTGTGGCACGCAAACCTCCCATCATGGCATATTTATTGTTGGAAGACCAACCTGCCAGGGTGATGCCGTAGATCGAAATGGAAGCGATAGCGGTGATATACAGCACACCGACGTTGATATCCGCCAGGTGCAAATGGATTTCTCTACCAAACAGGGTGATCGTATCACCCCATGGGATAACGGCCGTAATGACCAGGGCTGGGAAAACCGTGATAATCGGGGCTAATATAAAAATCAGCTTATCAGCATTAGCCGGTATCAGCTCTTCTTTGAAGATTAATTTTAGACCATCAGCAATCGGCTGCAAAACGCCGCCGGGGCCAGCTCGGTTAGGGCCCACCCGCACCTGGATGCGGGCCAGCACTTTGCGCTCGTAAAAGGTGAGGTAAGCAAAGCCGCCGGTCATCACCAGGAGCAGGAACACTGATTTGATAACCCATTCTCCGATTAAGGCAATATTCATGAAGACCTCAAGAATAAAGTGGTCAGTGAATAGTGATTAGCAACGAGTATATCGAGATTCTTGATGCATAAGATGTGAGGGTCCATATCCCTAAAATTTTATTTACTTTCTCAGGCCATCGTCAGCTCAACAGTTCGGACCTGGACTGGCGATGGACCCGAGATCGGCAGCCCGAGGCTGCGCGGCACAAGCACCACGCCGGTAGGTAAACTATCGTCCAGACGAGCATGTACGATGGTCTCTACACCGTTCAGATGCACCTGCACATGGGCCCCGTCCACGATCCCCAGGTGTTCACCCGTAAGCGGGTGGAGGGCTACATAAGCCTGGGGAAAGCGCGGGTGGAGCAGCAGAGAGGGGAGCATTGTCTGGCCGCGGTCATACAGGCGCGTGACCGGCACCGCCACCAGCTCTCCCTCAGCGAGGTTAAGCTCGGGCGACTGCAGCCAGGCCAGGGGAGTCGACTGGCCGCGCTGGGCAGTCGGGGCTAACTGCACACCCAGGCCTTGGGAATTGTCATAAACCGTACCGCCGTAATATAAATCCCCTTGGCCGACGATTGGCCACTGCTCGACTACCTTAGCCAGCTCGCGGTAATCCACCCCGGCGTAACCAGGTACCTGAGTAGCAATACGCGCCATGACACGGGATGGGAGACGACCTTCAAGATCCAACCCTACCGACCCGGCAATCTGAGCAGTGATCGTAAAATCGGGTCGGCATTCTGCCCGCGATGGAAGCGCAGGATAATAGCGCTGCACGTGGCGCTCCCCCGAAGTAAAAGTCCCCTCTCGCTCGGTATAAGGCTGGGCTGGCAGCACCACGTCCGCCAGCCTGGCGGTCTCGGTCAGGAAAAGGTCTTGGACTACGATAAATGCGCTCGGTGATAAGTGATCAGTAATCCGTGACTTGTCGTCAGTGATCAGCGTGGGGTCATCACCGAAAGGGTCGGCTGCGACAATATAGAGGGATTTCGCTCCCAGGAAGGCCTCCTTCAGGTCGGGGAGTGGGCGCAGACCCATATCCCAGGCTCCCTGGTCGTTGGCTCTCTGCCACACACCGATCAGGCCGTTGTTGGGGCGACCGATATGGTCCGTGGCAATCAATAGGTTGGCGCAGGCTTGTGCCAGGGCGCGCGAAGCCTCCAGACCGGTGCCCTCACTGCCGAACAGGATAACCGCATTCTCGGCCTTGGCGAATGCTTCGGCAGCAGCCTTAAACTCGGGGCTGCGAGCCAGCCGGCGCACCGTTTCGGGCAGGTCAGGTCGCTTGGCAGACAGAGCATTCAACATCGCCTGCACCGTGGTCGCCTCTGACCCATAAGGATAGCGGAGCACGTGTGCAGCGTAGCGGTCGATCTTGGTGGGGCGCGGGTTCATCACGATCAGCACCGCACCGCGCCCGGCAGCCTGCTTGACACGCAGCCACCAGATGGGGGCTTCCTCTTCCAGGTCAGAAGCCACTACCAGGATTGCCGTCCCGGCGCCCATATCGGCGAAGTTCGTGCCCTGTCCCACACCCACCTGGGCAACCAGGTCGCCACCGGCCATTGTAGTGTATAGGGCGGACTGCCCACCCAGCCCGGCTGCTAGCTGGTTCAGGTTGAACAGGTCCTCGTTGGAGAGGCGGCCGCTCCCCAGGGTCAGGAGTCCCTTCCCGGCCTCCCGGAAGTGCTCACCGACCAGCTTCAGGGCCTCATCCCAGGATGCCTGGACCAGCTCACCATCCCGGCGTACCAGGGGGTGGGTCAGGCGTTCTTTGCTTTCAGTGTAATGATAGGCGAAACGGCCTTTATCACACATCCAAATCTCATTGACCGCTTCATTCTGGCGGGGTATGACGCGCTTGATGACAATCTCCCCTCCTGAACGGACTTCGCGGCGCACGTTGAAGGTGATGTTACAGCCGACCGGGCAGTGGGAACAGACCGAGGCAGTTGCCATCAGCTCCCAAGGACGGGCACCGAAACGGAAATCGGCAGTGGTCAGTGCTCCGACCGGGCAAATGTCGGTGGTGTTGCCGGAGAAGTAGGAGTCAAAACCGGGCTCCGAGTAAGTGACGATCTCAATGGCGCGGCCGCGCTGATAGAAACCGATCACCGGGTCATCCACGGTCTCATCCTGGAAGCGCACACAGCGCCCGCACTGGATGCAGCGCTCACGGTCCAGGATGATCAAGTCACCCAATGGGACGTGCTTGGCCAGGTGCATCTTCTCATCGTACAGGAAGCGGCTCTGCCCCGGGCCGAATTTCATGGTCAGGTTCTGGAGAGGGCATTCTCCGCCCTTGTCGCAGATCGGGCAGTCCAGCGGGTGAGAGGTGAGGATAAACTCGACGATCTCTTTACGGGCAGCCTGTACCTTGTCGCTCATGCCGATCACCACCATGCCTTCCGAGACAGGTGTTGTGCAGGCCATCTCCAGCTTGGGGCCAAACTGTATCTTCGGAGAACCATCGGTCTCGCGCATCACCTGACCTGTGGCGCGGTCAACAACCGGGTAGCCGATGTCCACCAGACACATACGGCACATCCCTACCGGCTCCATCTTGGGATGGTAGCAAAACACCGGGATGTCGATGCCGATCTTTTTAGCGGCGTTCACCACCAGGGTGCCTTCGGGGACGGAGACGGATTGACCGTCGATGGTTAGTGACACCAGATTACTCATTCAAAAAGGCTCCGATAATGGTTATTTGGCCACCCGCCCATCAAAATCATCCTTGAAGCGCTCGATACCGGACATAACGGCTTCGATCGAGAACTCGCCCAGTGCGCACAGGCACTTGCCCTTGATCTGACGGGCTACATCGTACAAGAGCTGTACATCTTCGGGGGTGCCCTGCCCGGAGGCAATCCGATGGGTCAGGTGCGACATCCAATAGGTGCCCTCGCGGCAAGGGGTACATTTTCCGCAGGATTCGTGTTTGAAAAAGCGGACAGTCTTGTCCACCAGCCAATCGATGCTGACCGAGTCATCGATCACAATCACGGAGGCAGAGCCGAGCTGAGCGCCCACCCGGGGGACGTTCTCATAATCCATCGGGGTATCCAGGGCTTGTTCGGTCGCTACAATCAACGAGGAAGATGCGCCAGCCGGCAGGATGGCTTTGATCTTCCGTCCGTAGGGAACGCCACCACCATATTTGACGATTAACTCCCGGAAGGTAGTGCCGAGGGGCAGTTCATAATTGCCGGGACGGTTGACGCAGCCGGATAAGCTGAAGACCTTGACCCCAGGGCTTTTCTCGGTACCCTGGGTACGGTACCAGTCGACCCCGCGACCGATGATGAGCGGCACATTGGTCAGAGTCTCAACATTATTAACAACAGTTGGTTTGCCAAACAGCCCATAGGAGGGTGGGAAGGGAGGGCGCAGGCGCGGCTGGCCCAGCTTGCCTTCCATTGACTCGAGCAACGCGGTCTCCTCCCCGCAGATGTAAGCCCCCGCCCCGAGATGGGTATAGATACGCAGCGAATAACCGGTGCCGAACAATTTTTCACCCAGGAAGTCAGCCGCTTCCATCTCGGCAATATGCTGGTCGAGCTGTTGAGCGATCTGCCAGAACTCGCCGCGCAGGTAGATATAGGCGGCGTTAGCCTGGACAGCATAGGCAGTGATCGCCACACCCTCCAGGAACTGGAAGGGGTTGCCTTCCAGGATCTCGCGGTCTTTGAATGTGCCGGGCTCGGACTCGTCAGCGTTGGCGACCACATAGTGCGGCCAGGCCTTCTTATCGGTGAAAGCCCACTTCATCCCGGTGGGGAAACCTGCCCCGCCGCGGCCGCGCAAGCCGGAGGCCTTTACCTGGTCGATAACAGCGTCGGGCTGCATTGTCGTGACAGCCTTATAGAAGCCGTTAAACCCCTCGTGTTGCTGGTAAACATCCAGCCTGTATAAATCGGGGATATCGCGATGCCGGAGGAGGATGTATTCGCTCATGGCAGCTCCTCTTCCTGCTTTCGCCAGGAGGCGATCAATTCCAGCGCACTCTCCACGTTCTGATTCTCATAGTAGGTCAGTCCGTCGCTGGTCTGCACCTGGAACATGGGTGCCTTATGGCAGCCTGCCAGGCAGGTCACGGCCTCGACCGTTACCAGGCCATCGGCGGTCGTCCCACCGACTTTGATAGCGAGGTTCTCGCACAGCCGCGCCAGGAACTGCTCCGCACCGCGCAAGGCGCAGGGCAGGTCATCGCAAACCTGGATGTGGTACTTACCGGAAGGCTCGTCATAATACAGTGAATAGAACCCGATGACCGAGGCCACCTCCGTCGAGGTGATCTCCAAAATATCCGCGATCTCGTTCATCGCCTGTTTGGTGATGTAGCCGCGCTCGCGTTGCGCCAGGTAAAGCAACGGCATCACCGCGGCGCGCTTCTGGTCTGGGGGATATTTGGCCAGGATAGCCCGGATTTCTTGGTGATATTTCTCAGACAGCATGATTATCTATCAGCATCTCCCAGGACAATATCGATACTCCCGATAATAGCCACCAGGTCAGCTACTAAGTGACCTTTTGAAAGCAAGGGAAGGGCCTGCAGGTGCACGAAGGTCGGTGCGCGATAGTGCACGCGGTGAGGTTTCGAACCGCCGTTGCTCTCCAGGTAAACTCCCAACTCACCGCGTGGGGATTCTACCGGGATGTAGACAGCCCCTTTTGGCACCGAGAAACCCTCCGTCCACAGTTTAAAGTGGTGGATCAAGGCCTCCATGCTGGTGCCTAACTCCGCGCGTGGCGGAGGCACGTACTTGCGGTTGCTGCTGCGCACCGGACCGTAGGGCAGCTTGTCCAGCGCCTGTTGGACGATGCGCACCGACTGACGCATCTCTTCCATCCGCACCCGGTAGCGGTCGTACACATCGCCGTGGGTACCCGTGGGCACATCGAACTCATACTGATCGTAACCTGAATAGGGCTGCGCCTTACGGACATCATAGTTCGGACCAGAACCGCGTAAGGACGGGCCAGTCAGACCCCAGCGGATGGCATCCTCGCCTGAGATAACACCGATCTTTTTGGTGCGGTCCATGAAGATCGGATTCTTGGTCAACAGTGTTTCATACTGATCGATGCGAGCCGGGAAAATGCGCAGGAAGCGGCGTACGCTGAGCTCAAACTCTACCGGCACATCCCGCCACAGCCCGCCCGGGCGGAAAAATGTCGTCATCATACGCTGTCCAGAGCACATCTCCATGATATCGAGGATCATCTCGCGCTCACGGAAGCAGTACAGGAAGGCGGACATGGCAGCCAGGTCCAGAGCGTGGGTGCCCAGCCAGACCAGGTGAGAAGCGATCCGCTGTAGCTCTGTCAGGATCACACGGATGGCCTGGGCGCGCAGCGGCACGTCCAAACCGGTCAGTTTCTCAATAGCCAGGCAGTAGACCAGGTTGTTGCCGATCGTATTCAGGTAATCCAGGCGGTCGGTCATGACCTCAGCCTTTTCGTAGGTCTTGGCTTCCATATTTTTCTCTACGCCGGTATGCAGGAAGCCAATGTCGGGAATGCAGTTGATGACCGTCTCGCCGTCCAGTTCCAACAGCAGGCGCAGAACACCATGCGTGCTCGGGTGCTGCGGGCCCATATTGAGAAGCACGGTCTCGCCCTCAATGGCACGGTCCGAGACCAGGTGCCTGAGTTCGTCCAGCGATACTTCGGTTTGTTGGAGCATAAGATTCAGGGTTCTTCGTACTTAGGGTGATGCTTGTGCTGATAGATTTCGTCGTAATTAAACGTGAATTGAGGCTCTTCGTATCCTAAGGGATAGTCTTTGCGTAGGGGATAGCCCTCCCAGTCGTACGGCATCAGGATGCGGCGCAGGTCCGGGTGGCCATCAAAGCGGATGCCGAACATATCCCAGATCTCACGCTCAAACCAATTGGCGTTAGGGTATAAATCTACGATGGTGGGCAATGAGGGATAGTCGCCGTTCAATGGCACACGCAGGCACAAGCGCAGGTTGTGACGGTGTGAATAGAGCTGGTAAACCACATGGAAGCGCGGTTCTTCCTCAGGCCAGTAATCTGAGGCCGTTTCGTCCGAGAGGAAGTTGAACTCAAACTCATCGCGCAGGGTGCGGCAGGCCTCGGCAATGTGCTCGGGGGCGGTCAGCAGGCTGACCTCGTCGCCGCACTGACTCTCCTGGGCATTGTACTTCTCTTTAATCGCCTGGATTGCTGACTGAAGGTGTACATCCATCAAGGCCATTGCAATGATTCCTCAATGACGATTTATGCCCAATCCTTTAGCTTTTCAGAACGCACCTTTTCGTGCAGGGTCATAACGCCGTGGATCAGGGCTTCTGGACGGGGCGGACAGCCAGCCACGTAGACGTCGACCGGCACGACCTCGTCCACACCCTGAAGGATGGCATAATTGTTGAACACACCGCCGCAAGCGGCGCAGTCGCCCATAGCGATGACCCACTTGGGGTCCGGCATCTGGTCATACAACCGGCGCAGCACCGGGGCCATCTTGCGCGAAACGCGCCCTGCCACGATCATCAGATCGGACTGGCGCGGGCTGGCGCGCATCAGCTCCATACCGAAGCGGCTTAAATCGTAGTTGGAGGCCTGAGTAGACATCATCTCGATCGCGCAGCACGCCAGGCCAAACAGCATCGGCCACATGGCGTTAGTGCGCGCCCAGTTAACGGCCTGCTCAAGCTTCATCGTAGCCACCCCCATATTACCGAGTTTCTGCTCTATTCCCATTCTAAAGCCCCCTTTTTCCAAGCGTACACATACCCAACCAATAAGACCAGGATGAAGATCGTCATCTCCACAAAGCCAACGATACCGAGGCTGCGGAAAACCACCGCCCAGGGCAGGAAAAAGACGACTTCGATGTCGAAGAGGATGAACAGAACGGCGACCAGGTAAAAATGGACCGGCATGCGCCGGGTGCCCGGGCCAATCGGCTTCATGCCAGATTCGTAGGGCATCGCCTTGCGCGGTGTGGGTCGGTGCGGGCCAAAGAGATGCCCAAGCGCTACCACAAAAGAGGCCAGACCGACCGCCAGGATGAATAAGATCGCCAGGGGCAAGTAATCGATGAGCATCCGATCCCTCTTATGAAAAAATCGATCGCGACCGGTATGTTATTGTCATTGCGTGTGAATGACGTTGTATGTGAACCGACACAGAAATCACGAATCCTCTCAGAGTTAGGGTCCGTGAACCGCAGAATATCAACACCAGTTGACAAGTTTATCACAAGGTGGGTCTCATGTCAATTTTCACGAAGTAGGTAAAATTACGTTAGATTATAAGAAAAAGCTAAATATCTATCCAAAAAATATTGATTACCCCAAATAATCGCGCAGGTGACGGCTGCGGGTCGGGTGGCGCAGCTTGCGCAAGGCTTTGGCTTCAATTTGACGGATGCGCTCACGCGTGACATTAAAATATTGCCCCACCTCCTCGAGGGTGTGGTCTTTACCATCGGCCAACCCAAAGCGCAGCTCCAGCACCTCCCGCTCACGCTCGGAGAGCACTGCCAGAGCGTTTTTCACCTGCTCGCGCAGCATCTCACGGGCTGCGGCGTCCATCGGCTCCAGAGCTTCCTCATCCTCGATGAAATCACCCAACTGGCTGCTCTCCTCGTTCCCCACCGGGCTTTCCAGCGACATCGGCTCTTCCGCGGCGTGCAGCACCCGGCTCACCTTGACGGCAGCCCGCCCCCACCGGCGGCGGACGTCAAGCGAAAGCGGCAAACCTTCGGCGCGGGCGCGCAATATCGCCTGCTCGTCCCTCGGCTCCAGAAAACCTCCTGCCAGAGCCAGCTCCTCCCCGGTGGGATCGCGGCCTAACTGCTGGGTCAGCTTACGCTGTATCCTGAGCAGGCGATTGATGGTCTCGAAGATGTGCACCGGGATGCGGATCGTGCGCGCCTGGTCGGCGATCGAGCGGCTGATGGATTGGCGAATCCACCAAGTGGCATAGGTGCTGAACTTATAGCCACGGGTGGGATCAAACTTAGACACCGCCCGCAGCAAACCCAGGTTGCCCTCCTGGATTAAATCCAGGAATGAGCTGCCGCGCCCGATGTAACGCTTCGCGACACTGACCACCAGGCGCAGGTTGGCGCGGATGATCGCCTGGCGCGCTTCTTGCGAACGATAGCGTATCTCCTGAAGCTCAGACTGAAGGACCTCATCCTTAGGCAGGAGGTGCGAGAGAATCCGGATGCCGGGCAGTTTACCACTGTTATGGACATAATCCTTCAACTGCTCGGCAGCTTTGGTAGGGATGATATAGAAGGCACTGAATGCAGTAAAGGCATATCGAGCGACCTCGTCCCACATCCGGTCCATTCCCCAGGTGCCGTTATCCAGGTAAGCGCGCAGGTAGGATGGCATTTTGATATCCCAGGCCTGGCGCAGCATCTGTGCTTCCGAGATCATTAACCCGGTATCAGGGCAGGGTTGCTTTAAACGACGGGTATCCACCACCAAGCGCTTCCAGGCGGTGATCAGCTCGTCGAAGAGGGCATGGTAAATATTGCGATATGAGCTTCCCCGGCGAGCGAGCGGGTGACTGCGGCTCAGGGCATCCATCCGGCGCGCTGAATCAATGCGCGTCGCCAACCAGAACTCCTGGTCTCCGCCCAGCAGCTTAATGCTACCGATCTCCTTGAGGTACAGGCGGACCGGATCCTCGCTCAGCTCCATCATCAGGGCAGGATCGTTAAGCAGATCGAGGGGCTCTTCTTTTTCCAGAGTCTCGAGCTCCCGAGCTTCAATGCTCAAGGCGTGCTCGTCGGGCTCCTCGACCAGCAGGTCCTCGTCCATCTCAGCCAGCAGGTCGTCGACATCATCAATTGGCAGCTCGGCGCCGGTTGTCTGCTCTTTCTCGTCCAGCGCTTGAGGCTTCTTGGAATTAGCTGTTGGGGGAGGAGTTGAGAGTGGTTTTTTCGGCATGTGCCTCTATATTCTATACC
>CAZPWU010000008.1:0-14419 GCA_964590325.1 uncultured Anaerolineaceae bacterium
TCTTTTTAGGGTCAATATCTGATTGCCAGTCGCTCACGGCACACGTCCAGCGGCACATATCGAAGGACAGGTGTTTATCCAGCCCGACTTCCTCGCCGAGGTCTTCGAGCAGATATTCCAACCTGCGAGGCGACCATGGGAACAAGCTGTCGCTGAGCTCATATTGTGCCTGGTACTCGTGATAGGCCTCCACCCAGGAATCGGGGAGGGCGATCTTGCGCTCCTTGTAGCGATGCTGAGGGCTGGCGTACCGGATAAACAGCAGAGGGCCTCCGGGAGCTTCTAGATCAATATGATTTAAATTAAGGGCCAGGCACTCGCTTTTTTTAATACCTGTATGCAACAATAAGGAGAATAGGGTGTACGGACGGGCATCTGGTTTCTTACCCTGGCGATGCCGGTTAGCAGCTTTCAAGATAACCTGTACATCGCGCGGCGTCAAAACCACTGGGATAGGGCTGATAACAGATTGCTGGAGCACTCTTTCCGCTGGATTAATTACGACCACGCCGTATTGGTGCAGCCAGCGAAAGAAAGATTTGATCGAAGTGATGCGGCGAGCCAGTGTCTTGGGACTGCAGGGCACACCGCGGTTATTTTGCATCCAGTGCAGGAAACTGTTTAAGTCAGTGGTACTGATGCTGCCCAGGGAGCGGTCAGGAGGCAAGTAGGAGGCTACCAGGAGCATATCAGCAAGGAAGGCTTTAACCGTATGAGGTGAATTGCCCTGGTCTTCTAGATAGTAACGCCAGGCTTTAACCGCCGGTGTCAGAGGTGTCTGAGAGGTCAGGTGAGCAGGAGGTAAGGCTTGTGATCCAGTTGTTTCAGGTGACATAAAAAACCTCACGCCAGATTGCGTATAGATTTTGCGTATAGTCTTATGTTTGTAGTTTAGCTAAAAATCCCCCCCTTGTCAATAAAACTTCCCCCTGCTTTCAAAACTGTTATGTTACCCGCTTAACCCCAGCTCAGGGGCAATGCGCCGCATCGCCTGGATCACGTTGTCAACATGTTCCCATAGTTCAACCCCAAATTCATCAGCTGATTTGGCGATCTCCTCGCGGTTGGCGCCCGCGGCAAAAGCACGGTCCTTCCACTTCTTCTTCACCGAAGAAGATGTCAGGTCATACAGAGAACGGGAGGGGCGCACCAGGGCTACAGCCGTGATCAAGCCGGTAACTTCATCGCAAGCATATAATGCCCTCTCCATCAGGGACTGGCGCGACACCCCGGTATGATCAGCATGGCTCAAGACAGCACGGACGATCTCCTCAGGGACGCTATGCTGGCGCAGGATGGGCGCGCCAGCCTGAGGATGCTGCTCCAGTGTGGGGTGAATTTCCCAGTCAAAATCATGCAACAGGCCGGTTAACCCCCAAGTCTCGACATCCTGGTTGTGTTTTTCCGCATAAAAGCGCATGGCAGCTTCCACCGCCAGCATATGCCGCACCAGGTTTTCGTTATTTACGTACTCGCGCACAATAGATAAAGCTTCAGAACGATCCATTTCGCCTCCGATCGGTGATCGGCTCAGGCTTCCCTAATACCGGTAGTGGGTGAGTGACGTATAGTTCCCAAAAGCTGGTCAATGTGGCTGGGATCTCACGCAGATGCCAGTACAACTGGGTGCTGCGACGGTATTCTGTCCGGTCGGCGGGTACACCGACTGCATCGAGTCCCAGGATATTGCAGGTAAACAGCGCCCGCGGCAGATGGAACTGCTGCGTGACCATGATAGGATCTATCACGCCAAAGATATCCCTTGCCCGGTAGCAGGTATCGTAGGTGCGGCGTCCAGCATAATCCAAAACGATCGCTTCGGGGGGGACACCCAGGCTCAGAGCGTAACTCTGCATGGCCCCCGGTTCGTTATAGTATACATAGCGATTATCTCCACTCATCAGCAAAACATCGACCTTACCGGCGAAGTACAACTGGGCAGCGGTTGCCACACGGTCGCGTAATACTGGGGTCGGAGAGCTGTCGCGCCACAACCCGGCTCCGAAGACAATTGCCACTCGTCGATGTGGGACATTCTCGACCTTGTAGAGGCGCGGCTGGGCGTAGAGGGCAATGATCAGCCGGGGTAATCCAAGAGCGAAAAGTCCTATTACCAGTAGGATAAATATCAGGCGCAGGATCATACGTTTCAGGTATTTAAACACGCCAGAAATTTTACCACCTCGCCGGTTGTAAAGCGGTTAAAGAAAAAAGAGTCTCTGGGATTTCCCGTGGAAAGGGTCGTATATGGGGGTGTGAGCGGGCGTACGCCCGCTCATACCCCCAAATCCGGTTATCCACCACGGTAATTCCTAATGAGCCTGGCAAGTATCATAAAAATGCAGTGTCAAGACACTCAGGGGCGTGCGTATTATCAACACGCGGCCTCTTGCATGTAAGGGTTTACGAGGGTACAATCCCAACGTTATGAATGATGAAATAGCTTACCAAGAAACTCTGGATTACCTTTATAAGTTCATCGACTACAGTTTGCAGCGCGCCTTCCGCAATGCACCGGGGAAGTTTGACCTGGCACGGATGGCTGAGCTAGTCGCCTTGATGGATAATCCTCAAAATAAATACCCGATCATTCACGTTGCAGGCACCAAAGGTAAAGGGTCGGTGTCCGCAATGTGTGCCAGCGCTCTAAAAGCAGCCGGTTATCGCACCGGTTTTTATACCTCTCCTCACCTGCAGGACTATGCGGAGCGTATACAAGTAAATGGTGAACCGATCCCTCACGATCGCTTGGTGTCTCTGGTTGCAGAAACTAAATCGCAAATCGAGTCAATCCCTAGACTGACCACCTTTGAGATCACGACTGCCCTGGCTTTTCTCTATTTTGCTGCTCAAAATGTCGATGCAGCAGTGGTAGAGGTCGGTCTAGGGGGTCGGCTAGATGCGACCAATGTCGTCACCCCTGAGGTCTCTGTCATTACATCTCTCTCTTACGACCACACCTATTTGTTGGGTAATACTCTAGCCGAGATCGCGGCTGAGAAGGCCGGCATTATCAAACCCCATGTGCCGGTTGTCCTGGCTCCTCAAAAAGAAGAAGCCCGCCTCGTTGTGTCTCGGATCGCTGACGAACGCCATACGCCATTGATCCAGATAGGTCATGATTATCTATTTGCGCCTTTATCCCACTCATTGGAAGGCCAATCGTTGCTGGTTTGGCCCAGATCTGAGCAGAAACAGGTCGATGCTTATATAGAATCGGGTGGCACGCAAGAGTGGGAACCGACCCGCTTAAATATCCCTCTCCTGGGTTATCACCAGGTTGAGAACGCAGCCACAGCTTACACCGCCTTACAAAAGTTCCGGATTGAGGGATTGCCGATCAGCGAGGCTGCCATCCGCCAGGGATTCGGCCAGGTATCCTGGCCCGGGCGTTTTGAGATATTACGTAAAAATCCTCCGATAGTATTGGACTCAGCCCATAACCGAGATTCTGCCCTCAAGCTGCGCCTGACAATAGATGACTATTTCCCAGGTTACCCGGTTGTGATGGTATTTGGTGCTTCTGAAGATAAAGACATCCGCGGCATGCTAACTGAGCTTCTGCCACGTGTACGCCAGGTGATCACAACCCAATCGGTACATCCACGCGCGACCGAGGCTGAAAGACTGGTAGAGATGGCCCATGAATTTGGCTGCCCAGCGATAGCGGTTGTCCCTGTAGAGGCTGCCCTGGAAGAAGCATTAAAGGCTGCCGGAAGCGAAGCCGTTGTATTGATTACCGGCAGCATGTTCGTGGTAGCCCTGGCACGCCAGGCCTGGTCGGATGTGCGCTTAAACCTCGCCAGTGTAATTTAATTGCGGGTAGTTCGTCTATCAGATCACCTCCAGTACAGGCTGAGGAATTACATCTGCGCAAATCGTAATTACATTTACTGGGATTGGCATAATTGGAGTAAAGGATGAAAGATACAGATTGGTATTGGCAGAATGATGAGGATGATTTCGGTGAGGCCCTCCATCGCCGTACAGAGGAATTGTATAGTGTTCAGGACGCCCTCGTAGATGATGATGGTCTGATCGAGTGCCCGGTCATCTCTTTACGTGACCTGGTAGTTTACCCTCACATGGTCTCCCCGATATTTGTGGGGAATGAGGCTTCTTTGTTGGCTGTCGAGGAGGTCCATGTTGAAGAACAGACCGTGATCGCTCTAACCCAGCTTAATCCGGAAGAAGAGAATCCGGGTCCAGATGGTTTCCTGACAATCGGCGTGGAAATGGCTGTTGGACGGCTGTTGAATATGCCGGATGGATCGAGTTCAGCGCTGGTACAAGCGCGACGTCGCGTGGAGCTGGTTGAATTTTCCCAATTAGAACCTTTCATGCAGGCACGGGCTCGTCCGATCAGTGAGGTCGTGATCATCACCAAACAGACCGACGCAACCATGCGGACGGCTCGCGAGCTGTTCCAGCGTTGTGTGCAGTTGAACCGCAGCCTTCCGGAGGAAGCCTATCTCTACGCGCTAAATATCGATGAACCCGGGTGGTTAGCGGATATGGTTATCACCTCCATTGCACCACCTATTGAAGAACGTCAGAAACTGCTCCAGACCCTTAACCCTGTTGAACGGCTGAAGCGGGTGGTGAAACTGCTGGCTCAGGAGGTGGATGTATTGGAATTAGAGGACGAGATCCACAACCGCGCCCAAAGTGAGGTGGATCGCACTCAGCGTGAATACTATCTGCGCGAGCAGATGAAAGCTATTCAGACCGAGTTAGGTGAGGGTGATCTCTGGGCGCGTGAGCTGTATGAACTGCGTAGCCGGATTGAGGGGATCAGCCTGCCAGAAGAGGTTCAGCTGCGTGCACTCAAAGAAATCGAGCGCCTGGGCCAGATGCCACCCATGTCGCCTGAGGTAGGGATCATCCGCACCTATATTGACTGGATTTTAGACTTACCTTGGACAGCGGCTACAGATGACAACCTGGATATCCAACACGCCGCACAGGTATTAGAACAATACCATTACGGCCTGCCCAGGGCTAAAGAGCGCATCCTCGAATATATTGCGGTTAAAAGCCTGCACCCGAAACGCTCACACCAGCCCATTTTGTGCTTCATTGGCCCTCCGGGTACTGGGAAGACCTCGTTGGGGCGCTCGATTGCTGAAGCTTTGGGGAGAAAATTTGTCCGCTTATCTTTAGGCGGAGTGCGCGATGAAGCCGAAATCCGCGGCCATCGCCGGACCTATATCGGTGCACTACCGGGCAGGATCCTCCAGACCATGCGCCGCGCCGGAACTATAAACCCGCTGTTTATGTTGGATGAGGTCGATAAATTAGGCCAGGATTTCCGGGGTGACCCGGCTTCTGCACTGCTTGAGGTACTCGATCCAGAGCAGAACCACGCCTTTTCAGATCATTACCTGGAATTGGCTTATGACTTATCAAGGGTCATGTTTATTACCACGGCGAATACTACCAACACAATCCCTCTAGCCTTGCTGGACCGCATGGAGGTGATTGAGTTCCCTGGTTATATCGAGGAAGAAAAGCTGGAGATTGCGTATCGTTTTTTGATCCCCCGCCAGTTGGAAGAAAGTGGCTTGGAAGAGGGAGAGGTCAGCTTTGATAAACATATTCTCCAGCGCCTAATCCGGGAATGGACCTATGAGGCGGGTGTGCGCAACCTGGAACGCGAGGTTGGGAGAGTGTGTCGAAAAATCACCAGGATGAAGGCCGAAGGTAAGCGTTATACAGGGCGAGTGAGTCCTGCTTCGCTCGAGCGATTTTTAGGTCCACCGCAGTTTTATAACCTGGAAGCCGAACGTCAGGATGAGGTAGGAGTGGCAACAGCCATTGCGTGGACTGAGAATGGTGGTGAAATCATGCCGGTCGAAGTGCTCCTGATGGAAGGCAAAGGGAACTTACAAATAACCGGTCAAATCGGGAACGTGATGCAGGAATCTGCCCAGGCGGCCCTCTCGTTTCTAAAGTCACGATCGAGCAAGTTTGAATTAAAACCCGATATCTACGACAATATCGATATTCACATTCACATACCCGAAGGGGCGATACCAAAAGATGGACCGAGTGCCGGTATAACGATTTGTACAGCGTTGGTCTCGGCGTTTACCGGACGGAAAGTTAGCAAAGATGTGGGGATGACTGGAGAGATTACACTGCGCGGCCGAGTGCTGCCCGTAGGAGGCGTACGCGAGAAAGTGCTGGCGGCCCACCGTGTAGGTCTGACAACCGTTATCCTACCGAAGCACAACCTGAAGGACCTGGTGGATGTTCCGAAGCGGGCGCGCAATGAGCTGCGCATCGTGCCTGTTGAGCACATGGATCAGGTCCTCGAGATCGCCATGGTACCCGCCCCGATCAAGCCTCCGCGTCCCAGGCACGTCAGCCCAAACGCAGATAGTAAGAAAGTCGGAACTGGTCAGAGTCCAGAAATTGGTGTTCAACCACCTTAGCATGTTCGACCTGCTAACCGTCAAAGGTTATGGCTTTCCCTGATATTAAATCGCTTTTGTCACATGGGATGGGTCCGGATCTGCACTGGTTCCCCGAGGATGTATCCCCCAGCAGGCTAGCAGCTACCCTGGTTGGTATGGCGAATGCCTCCGGGGGTGTTGTGCTTTTAGGTATCTCTCCGCGGTCTGCTGAAATACAGGGTATCAGTGATGCGCGTGAGGTGGTCGATCGGGTCTTTCAGGCAGCCTTACTATCTGACCCACCCCTTGTGCTTCCTATTCCCACAACATACAAGGTGGGCAAGGCATATGTGCTGTGGATCAGTGTTCCGTCCGGGCTTCCGCATGTTTACAACCTGGAAGGGCGTTTCTTGGGGCGCGAAGGGCGGCAGACCAACCCACTATCAGCCCGGCAGTTGCGGCAGCTTCTGTTAGAGCGAGGTGTGGTCCAGTTTGAATCCCAGGTACCACCCGGTGCAAAGTTTGATGACCTGGACCCTGTCCAGGTTGAAGCTTACCTGGAAGCCCTGCACCTACCAGGGATTGAGCCACCCAGTGCCAGGGATATCCTTCTACAGCGAGGCTGCCTAAAGCTTATAGACAATGGTTTATATCCTACATATGCTGGATTATTGGTATTCGGACGGCATCCCCAACAATGGCTCCCAAACGCAACCTTACTAGCAGCGCGCTTTCCAAGTGTGGCCTATATCGATCATTATATTAAACAAGACATACGCGGCACGCTGCCAGAGCAACTACGCCAGGCAGAGGCATTTTTACGCGACAATTTAAGGAGCATGGTGAGGTTGGTCGGCCTGGCCCACCTGGAGAGTCTTGAGTACCCTTTCGAGGCGGTCCGTGAGCTTTTGGTTAACGCGGTGGCTCATCGCGATTACAACATTCAAGGTGATAATATCCACCTGCATATCTTCTCTGACCGCCTGGAGGTCCATTCCCCTGGCGGTTTACCCGGCCCGGTGACCCTGGATAACCTTCTGGAAGCGCGATTTTCACGTAATGCTGTCATCGTGCAGGTGCTGTCAGACATGGGTTTTATCGAGCGCCTGGGGTATGGATTAGATCGCGTCGTTGCCGTGATGAGACAAAAAAATATGAGGCCACCGCTCTTTGAGGAAGTGGGAGGTACTTTTCGGGTGACATTATACAGTGCTATGGAGATGCAGGTCGATTCGCAGGATGCATTAACATTACTATCAACCTATAACAGCCTGGATTTAAACCCTCGCCAACAAAAAGCGTTAGGTTACCTGGCTTTACATAAACGAATCACGAACAGCGAATACCAGGAACAATGCCCGGATGTTCATCCCGAAACTCTGCGCCGGGATTTAGCCGACCTGGTCAGCCGTGGGGTTCTTATAAAAGTTGGTGATAAACGGGCAACATATTACATTGTTAAATAATAAAGATCGCTAAAAAAAGGGAATAAGGGGGAGGGATTTATCAGGGGCAGGAATTAGCCTTGTGCTGCTCGAAGGTCTCAGCAAATAGATGTTTTCCAGACCCATCACAGGCTGCCCGAAAGTAATAATAGGGAGTCTGTGCGGGGAAGGCAACTGCATGGAGAGCGTTCAGGCTGGGATTACAGATGGGCCCTGGTGGGAGGTTGTTAATCAGGTATGTATTGTACGGTGAATCGACCTCCAGGTCAGACATGCTGAGTGGGTTGGTCCACCAGGTGTGCTGGGTGGTGTTGTAACCGATCGCATATTGTACGGTAGGATCCGCATCCAATTTCATGCTGGCTGTGCGACGGTTGAGATATACTGAAGCAATGAGGGGCATCTCCTCCTCGACGATCGACTCGCGTTCAACGATCGAGGCCAGGATAACGCCTTCGAATAAGCTTAATCCCTGTTGTTTGAAACCTTCACGGATATCAGGACCGACCTGAGTTTCGAACCGGTTGAGCAGCGTGTTAACCATCGTATCCACTTTAATATCCCGTGGCAGCTCGTAGGTATCTGGAAACATAAAGCCCTCTAAAGAAGCCCTGGCAGGGATTTCTGGGCTGAAAGAGTAACCTGCGGGAGACGTTTGCGTGGCTGATAAAAATTCCTCGGGCGTTATTACTAGACCGGATGTGGGTAGACTGGCTGCGATCTCTTCTAACCGCCAACCAGCCAGTACGTTGAACTCCACAGTCTTAGGGGTGGCATCCTGTAAAGCATGGGCGATCTCGACTGAGGTCATCGCTGGGCTTAAAGTATAGTCACCTGCCTGGAGAGTTGTATCAAGGCCAGTGTATTGCAGGTAGCTGCGAAAGGCTCCCTGGTTTGGAATCAACCCCTCTTGCCATAAACGTTCAATCATCGAAGGAGTGGATTCCCCCAGCTCCACCTGGAAAGAAAGGGGGTTTCCATTAGGATCTGCAGGTTTGTTTAGATCGCGGGCCTGCAACAATAGTAGGAATGAAAGACTGTAACGTTGACGGGGGCTTAAACCTGGCGAAGGTGGACCAAACATTTTTTCAGCCTGGCTGGGAATGCTCAAGGTAAACCCAGCCGCAACGATAACGATCAAGAGGAGCAAGCCGATCAAGGGTAGGAAGCAAGCCCCTAAGACAGATGAACGGGATCTTTTCACCTTCTCTTTTTAACCTTAAAGTCATAAACCTTTGTGCTCATCAAGATAAGTCTGGAGTAGATACGTTGCTGCTAAATGATCCAGGTATCCTCTCCGTTTACGTTGAGATGTTCCCATCGCAATTTGGGCTGCACGGACGCTTTGTGTACTGCCACTTTCGTCCCACAGCTCTACAGGGATACCGACCTGATCACGGATAGCGGCTGCCAGGCGAGAAGCACGGCGGCTCTGAGGAGTAGATTCTCCTTCTTCGTTCAAGGCCTCGCCGACGATAATCAACTCGGCTTCAGCCTTAGCTGCTAGCTGGGTGATTACTGCCGCGTCTGCCGGACGGGAAACATGATTGACAACAGTCAGTGGGTTAGCGATAGTACCGCTTGGGTCGCTAATGGCGATACCGATACGTTTTTCGCCCGGATCAACGGCAAGGACGCGCATAACTGTTTACTAATTACTGATTATTGTAATACGGAAAGGTACTAATGGCAGGCGCGGCCACCAGGAGGGTGCTATGACAATGAGTGGTGGTCCTCCCAGGGGCAGGTCGTCGGCCAGGTGCTTGCCGGCTTGCGCGGGAGATAATCCCCGGCTTAGGTTGATCGCTTGGGATTGGCTCACTTGAGCTTGGATTGTCCTGCGTGTATGTAACCGCCAACGAGCAGTGGATTTAGAATCAAGGATCGGTTGAGACTCCATTTCAAGCGTCAACGATTGAGGGATAGCGGTGTATCCATCCGGCAGGTTTGCATCAAGGACGGTGGTCACCATCGACCGTAAGTCAGCACCAGGAACCAGCAGGGCCTGAAATTCCAGGCTCAAGGAGAGTTGGAGTCGATCTGCGGGGGTATCTTCTATGGGGATGAATGCTTTTTCGACGACTCGTGTAGGAGTGATGGTAGCCGTGAGCAAAATATCATCCCCAGCCAGGTTTGCATTGAGCTCTTTAGCGGCAGTCTGACGTAAGCGTAACACAAGCTGGTCATACAGGCGGGTACGGTCGGTTAGGGACGGACCAGGCACGCGACGGTCTGTCCCATAGATAACTGGTTGCAGGTTTGAGACAGTCAGGCTGAGGCCTAGAGGCCCCTCGATTGCCTGGATGCTCTGTGCTGACGTGTTACTACTGCTTCCTGGAATCACAGCGCTGATTGGGATAATAGCAATTTCCCCGAGACCCGAAGGAACCCTTCCAGCACGCGTGGTCGTATAACGGGTGGGTTTTTGTCCGGTTGTGCTGACAATCGTTCCTATAGGGATATCGACAGCCTTTTCGGTAAAATTTTTAAATTGAACACTGCCCGTAGCCGGGTTCTCAGGGACTTGGATCGTGTCGGTAGTAGAGATACTGTCTCTCCCTTCAACGATCACACTGATTGTCCGAGCTGGAAGTTCACCAGCTAAATTAGCCACCTTAATGGAGGGGCTGGCAGATACTGGCAGGACCATTTCTTGGGTTTTCTTCAGGGGGGTTAGTATAATCCAGGCCCCTGGTATTAGGATAGCCGCGACCGCCAGCACTGCTATAGCACTGAGCGTGAAGGATCCAATCCGGATGTAAATACGCTCCGTCCAGCTACGATTTTGTGGATGAGCCTGTTCATGAAGGAAAGTAAAATCGGGGCGTGGTTCCAACCGGTGAATGCTCGGTCTGCGTCTCCGGGTCACAATCCAACGGATACCTTGTGCCTGGCGTAAAGACGTGAATACTGGGATCCTTAACTGATTAGCGTTAAAGCACACCTCAGGGTCTTTGGTTACTAAGGCAAGTTGTGCACCTAATGTGGCACTGTGTCGCTGTAAAAGTACAAGATCCAGTCTGCGGGTTAGAATTCGCCCATGCTTTGGCCACACCATAAGGATGCGGCCAGTTTGCCCCCAGCTCATCTTGTCTCGGGTTGATAACGCGTCGTCGTGTGCTTCCAGTTGGATTATTTGGGTCTTCACGCCAACTGTTTTCCTACCCAACCTGCCACACTGGCCAGGGCTTCATCTAATTTGCTGGCATCTTTACCACCAGCCTGGGCCAATGTGGGTCGTCCACCTCCGCTGCCTCCCAGAGGACCAGCCACGTGCTTTACCAATTCTCCAGCATGCAGGCCTCGTTTGACCAGGTCATCGGTAATAGCTGCGACAACGCTGGGGCGATCCTCGATAACGGAGGCTAGAACGACCACACCGCTCGGATAGCGTTGACGGAAACGGTCGGCCATCTGGCGTAGAGCCTCAGCATCAGCCTCCGGAAGTCGGAGGGTGAGAACAGGTATACCCGCTACCTTCGGTACATGATCAAGGTGGCGGTTGAATTCGACGAGGACCATATGCTGACGGTAAGAGGAGATTTGTTTACGTGCCTGGCTGATATCCTCCAGCAGAGTCTTTGCTTTTTGGGGTACCTCTTCTGGGTTAGCATCCAGCAACATTGCAGTCTCTTTTAGAGCGCGGAAGCGTCGTTGGATTAACTCATAAGCCCCGCGGCCCGTCATAGCTTCGATGCGGCGGATGCCTGCTGCAACACTGCCCTCACTGATGATCAGGAAGATGCCGATATCACCGGTCGTTGTTACGTGCGTGCCACCGCATAATTCGTTTGAGAATACCTCTGGTTCTCCGATGATGATGTTTCGTACGGTGTCGCCGTATTTTTCGCCGAAGAGGGCCATAGCACCTTCGCTGATGGCTTGCTGCAGCGGCTTGTATGTGATTTCAAGCGGATAATTTCCCAGGATGTCGCGGTTGACACCTGCTTCGATGCGCTCCAGTTGCTCGGGGGTGAGAGCTTCTGGGTGGGTGAAGTCGAAGCGCAGTCGGTCTGGAGCAACCAAAGAGCCGGCCTGGCGAGCATGTTCACCCAGGACCGCATGCAGTTCGGCATGTAGTAAATGGGTAGCGGTGTGATTGCGCATAATGTCGCGACGGCGTCTGGTATCGACGCGAGCGATGGCTTGATCCCCTACTTCGGGACTGCCTCTCAGCACTTCTCCAATGTGAACGATGACACCTGCCGCGGGTTTCCGAGTATCGTCCAGGCGTATTTCCCAGCCCGGCTCTTGGGCCGAAACAATTGTACCGGTATCTGATACCTGACCGCCGGATTCGACATAGTAGCAGGTTTCGGGCAAGATGACTTCTACAAGATCCCCCGGTTTTACCTGCTGAACTGGAATGCCGTCCTTTACCAGGGCTAATACAGGGCCTTCCACCTCATAGGTGTGATATGGATCATAGTTGACTCCATCTGCACCGAGCAGTCGCTGATCCTGGAGCTGATGCAGGATCGTGCGGTAAATATCCACATCCTCCCCGCCCATTTCGCCAAATGTTTCTCCAGCCCCTGAGGCGATGCGGTGGTTTTCCATCGCCATACGAAAACCTGTCTCATCAACATCCATTTCCTTTTCGCGAGCGATATCGCGGGTGATTTCATACGGCAGACCATAGGTGGCATATAGGTCAAAAGCCTGGTTACCGGGTAGGATCAAGCTACCAACAGAACGTGCTTTTACCAACATGTTTTCCAGCTTAACAACGCCACCTTCTACGGTGCGCTGGAAGCGACGCTCCTCACGCGTCAGGTTGTCCAGGATTATGGATCGGTTGTGGAGTAATTCGTTATAAAAATTGCTGTAATTTTCAATTACAACCTCGGCAATTGGCGCCAAGAAAGGTTCATCCAGACCCATTTTAGCGCCGAAACGAGCAGCACGGCGGATGATCATACGGCAGACATAGTTGCGTCCGGTATTACCTGGTACAACACCGTCGGCTAGTAAAAAGGCCGCAGCCCTGGCGTGGTCAGCGATAACGCGATAAGGTGTCAGGTTGGCAGCGCGTTCGGCATCATCATGCCCGGTGAGGCGCTGTACGGCATCCATCATCGGACTGAACAGGTCGGTTTTATAGTTTGAATCGACACTTTGCAACAGAGAGACGATGCGCTCAAAACCCATACCGGTATCTACATGCTTGTATGGTAGAACTTCCAGGCTGCTGGGACTCGTCCGGTTGTATTGAATGAAGACCAGGTTCCAGAATTCAAGAAACCGTGTACAATCAGCATTGTTCACTGCACACACATGACCCGGGAATCTCTTCTTATCGCAGTACTCCGGACCGCGGTCGAAGTGGATTTCGCTGTTTGGCCCACACGGACCGGTCTCGGCCATTTCCCAAAAGTTATCTTTACGCCCGGAATATAGAATATGTGAGGGGTCCATGCCTGGCTGCTGGCTCCAATAGAGAGCGGCTTCTTCATCGCGCTCGAGTTCACCTTTTTCATCCTCGAAGCAGGTGGCATAGAGACGCTCTTTCGGTAACACCCATACATCCGTGAGCAGCTCCCATGCCCAGGCAATCGCATCTTTTTTATAGTAGTCACCAAACGACCAGTTACCGAGCATTTCAAAGAATGTGTGGTGGATGTTATCACGTCCGACTTCGTCTAGGTCGTTATGCTTGCCGGACACACGTATACATTTTTGCGAGTCGACTGCGCGTGTATACGGGCGTTTTTCAATACCTAGGAAGATGTCTTTAAATTGGACCATGCCAGCGTTCGTGAACAGGAGGGTCTGGTCCCCCCCGGGAACCAGCGGTGAAGATGGCACGAATGTGTGGCCTCGCTCCACAAAAAAATCGATGAAGGTCTGGCGGATCTGGGCGCTGGTAGACTTTTGGGTCATTTCAACATTCCCGGCGATTGTTTCAAGCGGTTAATTCGGATGTGCAGTGCGGGCAGCGGGTAGCCTTGACCGGAATCGCGGTGGCGCAGTAAGGGCAGTCTTTCGTAGTCGGTGCCGCAGGAGCGGGTTCTGGCTTAGGGAACCATCGGTTGACTGCGCGTATGATTAAGAAGATCACCAAAGCCACGATGAGAAAGTCAATGACGGTGTTGATAAATAGGCCATAATTTATCGTGACCGCCCCGGCAGCTTTGGCTTTATCGAGCGTGTCAAGTTTAGGACCTGATAGGGTGGCAAACAGGTTGGTAAAATCGACCTTACCCAACAAAACCCCGATAGGCGGCATGATGATGTCGTTGACCAGGGATGTGACAATCCTGCCGAAGGCCGTGCCTATGATGACGCCGATCGCCAAGTCGAGGACGCTTCCTCGCATAATAAATGCCTTGAATTCTTTTAACATAATATCCACCTCTTCTTATAGTGGGTTTGGGTTTGTAATCTAGGTAATTATACGCAAGGCGCAGGTAAGACACAATAGCAGAAATTGTTTGTAATAAGCAGAGAATACCAGAAAAGAGTATGAGCGGGATTGTAGGCTACTCCACCTACTCTCTTTTCCAGCTATGAAAAATTTTCTAGCCACCTGACAGTTTAACAACAGAAAAGTTGATCGGCGCGGGATCTCCAGTA
>CAZPWU010000009.1:0-13572 GCA_964590325.1 uncultured Anaerolineaceae bacterium
CGCTGAAGGTAGTATCGTCAACACTGAGAGTGACACCTGTTACAACCGCGGCGGACGGCGTCGATGTGGGGGTCGCCGTCCCGGCAGGCAAGCCGGTCGACGTCGGGGTTGCAGTCGCAGCAGGCGTCTCCGAGCCAGACGGTGTAGAGGCCGCCGTTGGGGGTACAGCCGCTACCACATTGATTTGAACGAATACGGTAGAGCCGAAGGAGGTACCGGCCGGGTTACGTAAGCGCCAGTAACCCTTATAAGACCCGGGAGTCGACGGCGCCACCAGGTCGACGGGAATATCCACCACCTTGCCAGGGGCTACCACAGCAGGCACAGAGACAGAGGTCGGGCCGCCCATCGCATCCCCATTGATGAACGCCAATGAATACGCAGTGGTCCAGGTGGACGATCCAGAATTTATAAACTGCCAGCTTTTAACGAACTTGGTCCCTGGGGAAAAACTCGTGCCGTCGGGTATGGTCTCTTTCATGGTAAAAACGGCAGCGTCGATCCCGCCGGATACTCCCGAGGTGGCTGTCGCTGTTGGAGTGATTGGGGTGGAGGTTGTTGTTGGCGGAATTGGGGTGAAGGTCGCCACCTGGGTTGTAGGGGTGGGCGGGACGGGCGTGACGCTGGGGGTTAGCTGTCTCATCTCGAGAAGGCGCGCATCAGCCGTCTGAGCGGCCGCGGTCAGGGCTGCCTCTGGAGCAAGCTGCGTCGGAGTGAGTGAAGCCTGGGATCGTTTACAGGCTGTCAGGATGAGTGGAAGAATGACAAGAAGCATCTTAAAATATCTATTTCTTGAGGCCATGCTTTCTCCTTAACCAAAAACGTAAGAATAACGAATTTTAGGTGAAATGGGTGGCGAAGCCACCCATTTCACCTAAAAATTCGACTTGGCTTAACTATTTTATCTTTCAATGCTCAATACGCGGGCTCACCCATTCGGACTTATCGGCGTAAGGAGAGGTGATCGCAACAACCGCAAGTATAAACTGAACTGTCTGGCCTTTCAAGCTCGACAAATCGACATTGATGGACAATACATTACCGTCGTAAGTTTTGATCCACTCGCCAAGCACAGTCTCCGTGCTGCCTACTTTGTACTTGAGCCGGAACTTAGCCTGCCCACTCGAATAACCGGCCTTGAAACCTATCAGTGCTTTGAAATGATCGCCATCCTGGACCGTGTAGGCGGGGTAGGTGCCCGTGATCACCCCACTGGCGATCACTTGCGGGAAGGTTGCGAGCACACTCGGGTAAGTATTATTATCGTTGAGCTTGACGTTCGACCCGGAGACGGCAACGCCATTTGTATCTTCCCCCGGGTCACCCCACGGCAGGTTGGCCGTGGCATTACGCCAGACCGCGTTGGGGCCTTTGGCGATGAAATCGAACGTGACATTAACAGTCGGCGTTGGCGTTGCCGGGTTGACAGAGTCAATTTTCACCCAGAAGGTTTTGTTGGTGTCGCCCAACCCAAAGATGACATTCGCACTGTCGCGCAGCTTCCAGAAGCCCTGGTATGTTCCCGTGGTTGTAGGCGCTTTCAGCGTCACGGAGACATCGATGTTTTGTCCGGACGCGACAGTCCCGGTGGTCAACTGCTGCGAGGCCGGTCCGCCCATGGAATCACCGTTGTTGAAGACCAAGGAATAGGCGGAATTCCAGGTGCATGTGCCGGTGTTTTTCAGCCGCCAGGTCTTCACAAATGTGGCTCCAGCAGCGATATCCGTCCCATCCGGGATGGATATGTCCTCAACAAAACCAGCCCGGTTGCAGGGTATTGGCACGGGGGTTGCCGTAGGGGGTACCAGCGTAGCCGTTGGCAGTGGCGTCCAGGTCGGCGGAAGGGGGGTGTTGGTCGGGGCAGGAGATGTCGGCGTCCCAGGTATTTGTGTCTGTGAGGGAAGGACAATCTGCGTCCCCGATGCGGCCTGAGTGAGCTGTGCCTCCACCGTCTGGGCCGCGGCCGTGTAGAGCACATCCGGGACTAACTGGGTCGGCGTGGCCTGGCCGGGCAGATTGCACGAGGCTAATATAACCGCCGCCAATACAAGTATATTCCATCGATATTTGCGAAATGTAGACATGGTCTCATTCTCCTCTTGACTTTATGTAAACATACACACCGCTCCGTCATGCGTATGGCGGACAATCTTTATATTAGACGCTCATTATAATAAAATAGTTCCGGATTCAACATACCACAGATGATATTTTACCCGTCTTTTACACACCTAGGTTAATCGGCTCATTAGGAATTACCGTGGTGGATAACCGGATTTGGGGGTTTGAGCGTGTGTACGCACGCTCAAACCCCTAAATCCGGTCCCTTACCACGGAAAATCACAAAGACCCGGTTAATCTACACCCAACACAAAAACCGTTACAAGTATTGTTACGGGAGCGTTAACTTTTGACGTGCTCTTAAACACTGAAAATGAGTATAATGAACTCTATGAACACCAAATCTCAACTAGAAAATGCCCTTAAGGAAGCCATACGCTCTCGAGATGATGTACGCAAGCGAACTGTACGTATGGCTCTATCGGCTATTAAATTGGCTGAAATTGAAAAAGGCGGCGCATTGGATGAGACAGCCCTCCTGGTGATCCTTCAAAAAGAAGTTAAATTGCGTCGCGAAACCATCGTCGACGCCCAACGTGCCAACCGCCCGGACCTGGTAGCTGAGTCTGAGGCTGAGATATCCGTTCTGGAGGGTTACCTCCCGCAGGCATTCTCTCCCGAGGAGCTGGAAACCCTGGCCAGGCAGGTGATCGCCGAGTTGGGGGTCACCTCGCCGCGTGAGATAGGCCAGGTGATAAAAACGCTAAGGCCTCGGGTCCAGGGTCGTGCTACCGGCGACCAGGTCAGCCAGGCCGTACGTAAGCTGCTCCAATAACGGTTATGGTTATAAGGTTGTAGGTTGCAAGTTAGAAGAGAGGTTGCTAACTGTTAAACCTTCAACCAGCAAACATGCCAATCACTTCCACCCGACGCACGATCTTTTCAGGTTTTCTCCTGCTGGTCACCAGCGGGTTGATATTTCTCGCCCTGGTGATCCCCTCGGCTGCCCCCCTCACCACGACACCTTTGCGGGTTGGCGATGTAGCCCCAGTTGATATATTAGCCCCATACGCTCATTCTTATGAAAGCGATATCCTTACGAAAGAGCAACGCGACCAGGCCGCCAGCCAGGTCCCAGCAGTGTATAGCCTAGCCGACACCAGTATTGGCCGGGGGCAGTTAGAGCACCTGCGGACAGCGCTGGCTTATATCACCAGTGTGCGCGCTGATTCATATACCTCCATTGAACAAAAAATAACCGATCTGGCCGCCCTGGAAGACATTCATCTCTCACAAGAGACAGCGACGAAAATTTTATCCTTGAGCGATTCGCGTTGGCAAACTGTCCAGCAGGAAGCTAGTGTGGTCCTGGAACAAGTCATGCGTAACACGATCCGCGCCGACCAACTCGAAGAGGCCCGTCGCAGCCTCCCAGCCCTGGTCAGCCTTTCCTTACCAGAAGACCAGGCGAACATTGCCGCTGAACTGGCTGTGGCCTTTGTCATTCCCAATAGCCTTCGCAATGAAGAGCTGACTGATAAAGCTCGCCAACGGGCTAGAGATGCGGTTATCCCGGTCACGCGTACCTATTTGGTTGGTGAGACGATCGTCCAGCGAGGCAATGTCATCACCCCTACCGACCTGGAAGCCCTACAGGTATTCGGACTGGTCCATTCCCCAAGCCGCTGGCAAGACCTGGTCAGTGCTCTCATCCTGACCCTGCTGGTCGGCACCTTTTTTGTGATCTATAAGCGCCGCAGTCCAGCGCTGGGAAACGATCTGCGTGGGCTGACCTTAAACGCTATCCTATTTCTGGCCTTCCTTTTCGGGGCGCGCTTGACCCTGCCCGGACATGTCGTCCTGCCTTATGTCTATCCTCTGATGGCTTATGGTCTTATTGTGACCAGCCTCTTTGGACCTGAGGTCGCCCTCGTCTCTTCGCTCCCACTGACCGTCCTGGTCTCATACAATTTACCCAATGCTCTGGAACTGACCCTCTATTATGTCATCAGCAGCTACTTTGGCATCCTGACGCTCCGGCGCGCTCAGCGGATCATGTCTTTCCTCTGGTCTGGGGTGGCGATCGCCATCTCTGGAGCGGCTGTGACCACCACTTTCCGACTCCTCCAACCCACAACGGATGCCATCGGCCTGGCGACACTGGCAGGCGTCGCTATCTTCAACGGAGTCGCCTCAGCCAGTATCAGCGTCTTGTTGCAGTTCTTCCTGGCCCAATTCCTGGGATTAACAACAGCCTTACAACTCATCGAACTATCCAGACCCGATCATCCATTGTTACAGTTCCTCCTGCGGAATGCGCCGGGCACCTACCAGCACAGCCTGCAGGTCGCCAACCTGGCCGAACAGGCCGCCGAACAGATCGGCGCGGACCCCCTGCTCACACGCGTTGGCGCTTTATATCATGATGCCGGCAAGGCTCTAAATCCTGGCTTTTTTATCGAGAACCAACTTCCAAATAACGTTAACCCCCACAATGGCCTGAACCCCATCGCCAGCGCGACGACCATCATCCGCCACATCCTCGATGGTCTGGAGGTAGCCCGAAAACATCGCCTACCCCGCCGCGTCCAGGATTTCATTTCTGAACACCACGGTACACTGATCACGCGCTACCAGTATGTCAAAGCAGTGGAAAACGCCAGCGGGGACGAAAGCCAGGTGGATATCACAAAGTTCCGCTATCCTGGCCCACGACCTCAATCGCGAGAGACAGCCCTGGTAATGCTGGCCGACGGCTGCGAGGCGCGTGTGCGCGCTGAACGCCCAAAAGATGAAGCTGGACTGAGGTCCATGATTAAAACCGTGATCAGCGAACGGGTTGAGAAAGGTGAGCTCAATGATACCAACCTGACCTTACACGACCTGGACGTGATCGCTGATTCCTTTACCACCACCCTGCGCGGCGTTTACCACCCTCGCATCATCTACCCAACACTCGAAATAATCGCCCCACCCCAGGAAGAGGCAGCGGGCAATGAATCGCCTAAGGTGACAACGGACCCACCTCTACGATGATCAACCAACAAATTGCCGGATCGATTACAACTCCCATCGACAATGCCTCGCTGGAACGCGCTGCACAGCATACCTTACAATTTACAGCCGCTCCGGCAGGGATAGATCTGACAATTGTCCTGACTGACGATGCGGAACTGCAGCGACTCAACTACCAATTTCTAGAGCTAGATGCCCCGACCGACGTGCTCGCGTTCCCGGCAGGCGATATCGATCCCGATACGGATACCCCCTACCTGGGCGATGTGGTGATCTCAATCCCGCGTGCCCAGGCCCAGGCAACTGCGGAGGGACATCCCCTACACGATGAACTACAGCTCCTGGTCGTACACGGCGTCTTACACCTGCTGGGTTATGACCACATCGAGGAGCACGATAAAGCACACATGTGGGCGGCCCAGGCGGAGATCCTGACCCAGTTGGGGTGTACGATGACTCTACCGTCGCCTTCTGATGCATGACACATGATACGTGATTTCTTAAGGTCTCGTGCGCGTTCGTTTAAATATGCCTTTAGGGGCTTGTGGTACGTCATTCGCACCCAACGTAACGCCTGGATCCACGCCCTGGTGAGCATTGCAGTGATCCTCGTCGGGCTCTGGCTCCAACTTGTTCCACACGACTGGGCCGTGATTATCCTGGCCATTGCCATGGTCTGGACGGCCGAATTTCTCAACACTGCCCTGGAAGCAGTCGTTGATATGGCCAGTCCTCAGGTCCACCCCCTGGCCCGGGTAGGAAAAGACGTGGGAGCAGCTGCGGTATTGATCGCTGCAATCTTATCTGTTTTCATCGGTCTTCTTATCCTTGGCCCACCGCTATGGGAGCGTATCCAAAAAATAATAACCCACTTCTAGTTTTAACATTACTAATCACTGAAACTCCGACGGACCATATTGCCAGCTTGCCCCTCACTCTTATCCTCTGCCGTTATTGGAGGTTCTTATGTCCCCTCTACCCTTCCATTTCGGAACTGTCGGTTCGCCCATCTCTACCCCAAAGAAGCCCGGCGGCAGCGTAGGTGCTATACTACGCATCGCAGAGCTAGACCTTGACGCCCTTGAACTGGGCTGGGTGAACGCGGTTCGGGTCACCGAAAAGACCTGTGCTGAGATCCTGGCGACAGCCAGAGAAAAAGAGGTCGCCATCAGTGTACACGCTCCTTATTTTATTAACCTGAATGCCGATGACGAGGAATGGCCCAAGTCGCGTAAACGGCTGATGGACGCCGCCCACTATGGGAACCTGGCCGGAGCTACCGATATCGTTTTTCACCCCGGCTCTTATTTTGGTCATCCCCCTGAGGAAGTGCTGCCCAAAGCCATCATCCGCTTGCAGGGCTGCGTTGAGGAGCTGAGGGCCGCTGGCAACCCGGTCACGCTGCGCACTGAGACAATGGGAAAATCAGCCATGCTCGGATCGCTGCAGGATACCCTGAATATGAGCCGGGAGATCCGGGGCGTCGAACCCTGCATCGATTTTGCCCATCTCCATGCTCGACCGGGTGACGGTTCACTGAATACATATGATGAGTGGGCCAATCTCCTGGACGTTTACGCTAAAGCGTTGGGAGAGAGCGCCCTGCACCGGCTGCACATCCATCTCTCAGGCATCGAATACGGCCCCAAGGGTGAGCGCAACCACGTCCCGTTAGCTGAATCCGACCTGGATATCCAGGCCCTCTTCCGCGCCCTGCACACCTTTGACTGCCGTGGGCGTATCCTGTGCGAGAGCCCCGTCATGGAAGACGATGCCTTGAAAATGCAGCAGATTTGGAGCGAAATCAGCGCTTAGGCCCTAAGGGTAGAATAGCCAAAAACAATAATTTGCGAGGGCGAAGCCCTCGCAAATTATTGTTTTTGGTATTGTGTGAGAAAAGTTATTTTACCTGCTGGAAATAAATGATGATCAGGTTCTTTTCACAATCGGCATAAGTGTCAAAATACACCTTATCTGATAGCGGCAGGTTTTGCTGGTCCAGCAACTGCACCCATAGAGTGCCTTTTGTTGCAATGGTGTGATCCGCAAGCTGGAACTCGAAACCGCTCTGACCATACTGAGTGGCCGTACCGGTCATGCCGAGCTTTTCGTAGGGACGGCCCTCTAACGTGCCACCCAACTGCACGAACAGCCCCACCACTGGGGCGTCATTCAGGCTGGAAGCCCGCCCGGCTACTCCCATCCAGTTGCAGCCCGCCTCGAGATGGTAAACATTGGCGATAGCTTTCGGCATACCCTGTTGCACCACAAAACTCATCCCGCCAGGGACCGGAGTGGTGGTATTCACCGGTGTAGGCTGCGTAGCCGTAGGCGATGGCGGGACATAGGGGGTTGGACTATAGTAAGGGGTGAAGGTCGGCTTGGGCGTAAAAGTTGCCATTGGCTCTAAAGTAGGGGCTGGGGTCCAGGTTGGCGGGAGCTGAATCACGGATTTGAATGTGGGTGTTGGTGTGGGCAGCTCCGGCGTTGTCGGTGGCGGTTTAAAGGGGTTAAAGCTGACTTGAGGATTAATGAAAACTACCAGGAACGCCACTCCCACGCACAAAGTGAGCAGTAAAACCATGATGGTAAAAATATTCCACACCAATCCCACCGTCCTCCGGGCAGATGGGGCTTTTTGAGCATCAGCATAATCAAAAGCATCCATAGTCTCCTCTCCCTTAGATCAGATAATCTAAGGTAACATAATCTGGATATCACTCTGGCGACGGCGCTCTGCCAACCATTGATGAAGTGCCTGGGTCTGCAACACCAGACGGGCATCTGGCGTCAGGGGGCGCTGTGTGTCACGTTCGATGACCTGTAAGATATGGTAACCCATGCGAGTCTTGATCACACTGCTATATTGACCAGGTTGTAAGGTAAACGCCGTCTCCTCTAATGCCGGTTCGGTCAGGTACCCACGTGGGAACCAACCCAGGTCTCCGGCTCTCAGTGGATCATATTTGGCTGCCAGAGATGCAAAATCCACACCCGACTGAAGCTGCGTAAATACCTGATTAGCCTGATCAGAATTATATAGCAAAATCTGGCGGGCGTGTACCTGTTCAGCCATACCGGGGACGGCAGCAGTGATCTGATCCCGCATCCAGGCCGCGGCAATCGCCCGGGCGAGTGCCTGGCGGAATTCCTGATCCGTATAACCGTGCTTGACGATCCAATTTGCCAGGGCCATAGCTCCTCCCACTTGAGCAGTCAACCGATCCAGGCGAGTCTGGAGCAGCGCATCATCTACGACAAAGCCAGCCTTTTGAGCAGCCTGGGCCAGCAAGACCTGGTCAATCAGGTCGTCGAGTACGCGCTTCTTCCCATCGGTTGCCAGATTCGTGCCAGCCCCGGCAGCCGAGGCCTGAAAGCGGTCCAGCTCAGCCTGGTATTCCGCCAGGGTAATCGCCTCACCATTAACACGCACGGCCAGAGGAATTGGGGTGGGAGGTTGAAACGGTGTCGGGGTGAGCGTGGGGGGAGATTGGGTAGGAGTAACCCGGACCGGGGTTGATGTTGATGTAGGAGTGGCTACACCGTTACGACAAGAGGCCAGGAGCAGAGAGAGAATCCATAACCAGATAAAAATCAGGGTATACCGTTGGACTTTCGGGGTCATTGGGCCGATTATACCCGTTTTTCAATTGTGACATTTCGCAATCATAGTTACAATACAGGTGCTCAGGAAAATATGAGACTGCGGAAATTTTTCAAGGTTTTCATCCGGTTCCTCTTTCACCTGTTCAGCCGCGTTGAGGCTACCGGCTTAGAGAATATCCCCAAGACAGGCGGATGTATCCTTTCACCCAACCATGTGGGGTTCTTAGACTCATCGCTGGTTTTCATCCTGGTAGATCGCGACGATACTACTGGACTGGTCGCCAAAAAATACCAGAAGAACCCTATCTTCCGCCAGCTGGTAAAAATTGTAGATGGGATCTGGCTCAACCGCGAAGAGGCCGACACCCACGCTATCCGCGCGGCGCGCGATTACCTGCAAAAAGGGGGGATATTAGGGATCGCCCCCGAGGGCACGCGCAGCAGAACTGGGGCACTGATCCCCGCGAAAACCGGGGTGGCTTACCTGGCTGACAGAGCCGGAGTACCCATCATCCCTGTGGCTATCACAGGCACTGAGACTGTCTTGAACGAATGGAAGCGCCTGCGCCTACCCCACATTACCGTTAAGTTTCGCAAACCTTTCAACCTATTTCCCCTCGGCCATAATGACCGTAATGGGTCGCTGCGTCGCAATACTGACGAGATTATGTGCCGCATCGCGGCTATGCTCCCCCCAGCTTACCGTGGCGCCTATGCTGATCATCCCAGGCTGAAGGAGCTATTACAATCAGGTATCGATTGACAGATGCATCCCTACCAAGCATCTTGACAGTTCTACCTTTTTGCAGATAATAGGAGCATCAATTGCCGTCAATGAACGCATGCTAAAGGCTATGACGGAGGAAAGTACACCAGGCAGGTATATATGGCCTGCAAATGCCGACAGGGAGGCACGGAGCAAAGACTGAGACTCCGGCCCGGCGGAAACTGGCCGAAGTTCCCTCCCGAGCCGTCCAGGGGAACGATCTTATAGAAAAGATCCAGTAGTCTGGGCCGCAGCCCCAGCGTTAGCAGGGGTACTAATCGCCTTTTGTCGGAGTCCGTTGGCTCCAGTCACCGTCAGGTGCATTCGAAGACCGCGCACTCCGCAAGGCTGTTGGCCTCAAAGTGGACCGCCAGTGTGCGGTCAAAAAGGGTGGTACCGCGGGAAACGCCTCCCGTCCCTTTACAGGGATGGGAGTTTTTGTACATCATGGAGGTAAATATGCTTGATCCACTGAACCAGATCGAACAAACTGCTCTCTCGGCCCTGCAAGCTGTACAGGACGAAGAGGGCCTTGAAAGATGGCGGGTAACCCACCTGGGACGCAGTTCGCCTCTGATGCAGGTGTTCGACCGGCTAGGCCAGATTCCTAAGGAGGAACGCCCGGCCATTGGGCGGCGCGCCAATGAGGTAAAAAAAGCCCTGGAAACCGCACTGGATCAGAAAAACGAGGCCCTACGGCAGGCGGCCCTGACGCGCTCCCTGCAGGCCGAACGCCTGGACGTAACCCTGCCCGGCCGGCCTCTGCTCATAGGCCGCCTGCACCCCACCACCCAAACTCTGCGCCAGATCTGTCGCGTCTTTGGTGATATGGGCTTCCAGATCTACCGCTCACGTGAAGTCGAAACCGACGAATACAACTTCGAACTGCTCAACATGCCGGCTTATCATCCGGCTCGTGACATGTGGGACAGCTTTCATACGACAACTCCCGGAATCCTGCTACGCACCCACACCTCGCCGGGTCAGATCTACGTGATGCGTGAGAATGCCCCCGAACCGATCCGCGTCATCCTGCCGGGCATGTGCTATCGCTACGAACAGGTCAGCGTCCGCAAAGATATCCAGTTCACCCAGGTCGAGGGGCTGGCCATTGGCCGCCGTGTCACCTTCGGTGACCTGAAAGGCACCCTGGTCGACTTCGCCCGCCGCATGTTCGGTCAAAACGTGCGCACCCGTTTCCGTGCGTCTTACTTCCCCTTCACCGAGCCCAGTGCCGAGATGGATATCGAGTGCCTATTATGCAAAGGTGAGGGCTGCACAGTATGCAAGGGCAGCGGCTGGCTGGAGATCCTGGGCTGTGGGATGGTCCACCCCATCGTGCTGCGTAATGGCGGCTACGATCCACAGCAGTACACTGGCTTTGCCTTTGGCATGGGACCTGAACGCGTCACCATGCTCCGCCACCGAATTAAGGATATCCGCTACTTTTGGGCGAATGATTTGAGGTTCTTGGAGCAATTCTCATGAAAATCCCTCTCTCTTGGCTTAAAGATTTCGTTGACATTACCCTCCCCATCGAAGACCTTGTCCGGCGTTTGACCATGGCTGGCCTGGAGGTGGAGGAAGTCCGCTTCATTGGGCTGCCCCTACCCAAAGGTAAAATCGAAGGCCACACCAGCGGAGACCGGCTCACGGAGGTCAACGTCGCCGGACTCGAGTGGGAGGCTGAAAAGATCGTGGTGGCCGCCGTTTTCGAGGTGATGCCACATCCCAATGCCGACCGGTTGGTGCTCTGCCGGCTGGAGGACGGTGAACACCAGCACATCGTATTGACCGGCGCACCCAACCTTTTCCCTTATAAGGGAATCGGCCCATTGGATAAACCCCTCAAGGTCCCCTATGCGCGGGAGGGGGCGCGCATCTACGATGGTCACCAACCCGGGCAGGTGCTCACCACTTTGGAACGGGCTAAAATCCGCGGTGTTGAGTCCTACTCGATGATCTGCTCGGAGAAAGAGTTGGGCATCTCAGATGAACATGAGGGCGTCATCATCCTGGATGACGACGCCCCGGTTGGGGTGCCACTGGTCGATTACATGGGCGACGCCGTGCTGGATATTTCCATCCTGCCCAATGTCGCCCGCGATGCGAACATCCTGGGGGTGGCGCGCGAAATCGCGGCGTTAACCGGGCAGCCCTTGCGCTTGCCAGATTATGACATTAAAGCAGAGGGTGCCCCAATCGAGGGGATGGCTGTTATTGAAATCCACGATCCTGAGCTTAACCCGCGCTTTGTGCTTGGACTGATCAGCGGCCTGGAAATTAAACCCAGTCCCTACTGGGTGCAAAGACGCCTGCGCCTGGCAGGTATGCGCCCGATCAACAATATCGTGGATGCCACCAACTACGTGATGCTGGAGGTTGGGGAGCCTCTACACGCTTTCGACTATGACGTGTTGGTGCAGCGCGCGGGTGGCAAACCGCCTACCATCATTACTCGCACTGCACGGCCCGGCGAACGCCTGACCACGCTGGACGGTGCCGACCGTCTCTTGAACGACTTCACGGTCATGGTCTGCGACACCGCTGGAGCGCTATCGATAGCCGGAGTCATGGGTGGAGCCGAGTCAGAGGTCAGTGAACGCACCCACAACGTGCTCCTGGAAGGCGCGGCCTGGAACTTTATCAACATCCGCAGAACCGTTGCTGCTCAGCACCTACAGTCCGAGGCTGCTTACCGCTTCTCCCGTGGCGTACATCCGGCCATGGCTGAGCGTGGCGTTCGCCGCGGACTGGCGCTGATGCGCCAGTGGGCTGGCGGTGTTGTCTCGCAGGGCCTGGTGGATAATTACCCGCAACCTCACTTTGATCCAACTGTCGAGATCACACCTGCCGACGTAGAACGCTGGTTGGGCATACAGCTCACCACCGAGCAGATCGCCGATATCTTGCGCGGGCTGGAGTTCTCTGTTGATGTCTCCGGCTACGTCATCCGCGCCAAAACCCCTGACCACCGTCTGGACATCGGCGAAGACATTATTGGGAAAGCCGATCTGATAGAAGAAATTGCCCGCATCTATGGCTATGAACGCATCCCCGAGACGCGCCTGGCCGATCGCCTGCCTCCTCAGCACGGCAATACCGCTCTTGATAAAGAGGAGCACATCCGCGACCTGCTGGTGGAGCTGGGTCTACAGGAAATTACCACCTTTCGGCTGACATCCCCCGAGCGAGAGGCACGCCGTCTACCCCCGGAGGCAACACCAGATGATAGGCCTTACGTCCGGCTGGCTAACCCTATCGCCAGTGACCGCAATGTAATGCGACACAGCCTGTTGGCAAGCGTGCTGGAGATCGTCGAGCGTAACTCCCGACTGAGGGAACGCATCGGGCTGTTTGAAATCGGCCCGATCTTCATGGCCTCGGAAGCTTCAGCACTGCCCGATGAGCTGCAGCGCCTGGCGATCGTCCTTATCGGGCCGCGCGCCCTGCCCACCTGGCAGAAAGCTGACACGGCAGTAATGAATTTTTACGACCTAAAGGGCATCATCAACGTTTTGTTGGATGGGCTGCGACTGGGAGAGGTATGCTATGAGCCGTATAAGCACCCCTCCTTCCATCCAGGCAAGTGCGCCCGCGTGCTCCTGAGCGAGCAGCAGTTAGGTGTGCTGGGCGAACTGCACCCACTGGTCCGTGAGCATTACGACATGCCGGTAAGCCTGGCTGAGTTTCCACTCCTGGCAGCCGAATTAGACCTGAATGCCATCCTGGCAGCCATTCCCGAGCGCTACGAAGTGCAGGATGTATCCGCCTTTCCGCCGGTTTTGGAGGACCTGGCGGTGGTGGTCGACGAGGCGCTGCCTGCCGACCGTATCGCTCAGGTCATCCAGCAAGCGGGTGGCAAGACCATCACCCTGGTGCGCCTGTTCGACGTCTACCGGAGCGACCTGCTCGGACCTGGTAAGAAGAGCCTGGCCTACAGCCTGACCTACCAGGCTGCCGACCGCACCCTGACCGACCAGGATGTGGCGCAAATCCGCCAGCGCATCATCCGCCGGTTGGAGCAGGAGCTGGGTGCCAGGCTACGAGTATGATATTATTAGGTTTACCGGGCGGCTAAGCCGCCCGGTAAACCTAATCTTATTACAAGAGCGTTTTCGCTT